>JBLFWT010000017.1:0-14218 GCA_047611885.1 Saccharimonadales bacterium (SeqCode)
GACAGCTCGTTTTCACCAATAATCGCGATGATACTCTTTAGAGATTCGTATTTCTGTACCAATGCTAATACTTGAACACTCAGTTCATAATGCCTATCACCGACTATGTCTGGGGTTAAGAGTGATGAGCTTGTCTGGGCTAAGTCAACAGCAGGACGTATGCCCTGTTCAGCGACTTTACGTGAAAGCACTACGATAGAATCCAACTCATGCTGAATAGTCTGCACAGCAGGGTCAGAAAGATCATCTGCCGGTACGTATATCGTCTGAACGCTGGTTATTGACCCGTTCTCGTTTGAGCTTAATCGATCCTGTAGAGTTTTTACGTCAGAGAAAATAGTTGGTTCGTAACCGCCTTCGTTCGGTACTTGGTCCAATATGGTAGATAGCTCGTTCTTTGCCTGTACGAAACGATACATGTTATCTGCAAAAAACAGGATATTCTTCTTTTGCTCGTCACGGAAATACTCCGCACCAGCAACAGCACTGATACCGATCAGCGCGCGTTGTACAGGGTTCTCGTTCATCTGCCCGAAGAACATGCAAGTGTTTTTAAGTAGGTCGTTCTCACGTAGTGTATCCCATAATTCATGACCTTCACGGATACGCTCACCAATACCTGCAAAGAACGACAAACCAGCACCACTGCTAGCAATGTTATTGATAAGTTCCATTGTAAGCACGGTCTTTCCAACACCAGCACCACCGATAATTCCAATCTTACGACCCTTAACAAAGGGCGTAAAGAAGTCTATCACCTTAATACCTGTTTCTAGAATCTCTGGTTTCGATATCTCAAAGTTCATATTTTTCCCTGGAAGCTTAAGGATGTCTTTCCTATCAGCTGCATCTTCGGGGATCGCTGCAGATCCATCTAGTGGATCACCTAGTGCATCTAAAATTCTACCAATAGTCGCATCGCCAACCGGAATTTCAATCCCTTTCCCTGTCGTGCTCACGCTCATTCCTCGCTCAATTCTCCTATCACTTCTTACATTCAAACAGAATGCGATGCCGCCAACTTCTAGGTGGTCTACAAGAAGCTTTGTGTTGTTGCCATTATCTACAACTACAATCTCGTTGATCGACGGACCACCCTCGTCAAACTGGACCAGAACAACCAAATCTTTAATCGATACTACATGACCCTGATTCATAAAACTCCCTCGTTCGTACATGCAATCATGATGACAATCCTGCTTTTCTCATACCATTAATACTTTCTTTAAGACGCTGATCCTTAATCGCACGCTTTGCTCGGTTAAGCTCTAGGTGTAGGTCGCTTTTGGATTCTTCAGCACGAGTGTGTGAAGCTGACATGGCACGGAAACGGCTGGCGAACTGAGCAAGCTTTGAATCTAGGATCAACTGGCTCATCGCAATCTGCATCATGGAGCTCTCTAAGTGGTCAACAACTTTGTATGTGCTTGGCTCGAATATGCAGTTATCAGCAGTAATGATCTCTTCAGCTTCTGCAGTCTCTTCACCTTTGTCAGCAACGGCAGCAGAAAGTTCAATCTTCTTCACGTCTTGGACCATAAGCGATTTATACTCCTGATAGTACACTGTAGTCTTTTGGTATCTCTGGACATACGAAATGATCGGAGTGACATTGATATTTTTATCCTTAGAAGGCAGTTTGAAATATTTCTCGTAGCTAATGCCGAGCTGCGCTAGCTGAACAGCACCGTGATGCCCAATAACAACTATGTCATGCGTTTCTTTTTCATAGTCTTCGACCATTAACTTAACTAGCTTTTGGTCAATGTCACCGCTGAAACCGCCTTCGGCTGTAATGATTATAAACAGATCTTTCTGGGATATATTTTCGTCCGACATACTCCTACCAAAACGGAACAGGTTGTCTACCCTGAGCTGAGAATATATCTCCCATAAGTCGTTGAAAAACTCAGTCGCTTGCAATACCTGGTTCTTGATCTGAGCAATTCGCATACTCGCGATTCCCTCGAAAACTCCGGTAAGCTCTACTAGAGTTCCTGTAGCCTTTTCTTCTCGCTCTATGTCGTTAGGGCTTCGCATTACTTTGCAGCCTCCTGTTTTTCTTCAGGTGGTTCTTCAGCGGATTCTTCCTCTGGCTTTTCGTCAGTTTTTTGTTCGGCCTTCTCTTCGGCGTTATCTTCAGGTTTGTCTTCTTTTTTATGCTTATCTTTCTTGTGCTTTTTCGAATCTTTAGTCTCTTCCTCTGGCTTCTCTGCCGGTTGTTCAGTATTCTTCGGCTTTTCCTCAGTCTTTGCGACTTCGACAGAACAAGTCTTCTTGAGTTCTGTTTTTACGCTTTCGTACAATTCATCTGAATCATCTGTGACTTTTAGAACTAATTCATTCACATTGGCCTGCAGCTTTTCTACATCGAGATGCTCTTCTTCTTCACTGTTTAGTACTATATCTATCATCATCTGCTGGCCGAGAAATGAGTATACGTCTGTAGGCGACTGAGTTAGTGTGAGGAACAGCTTCTTACCTATGTTCAATGCTCGCTTAGCTTCTGCTGCTAGTTCGGAACCAAAGTGAGAAAACTCTTCGGCTTGCCTATAGGATGCTAGAACTTTAAGTGTTTGCGAGGCTAAGTCCTTCTGGCGTTTTTCATGCCCTACTCCACCAACACGAGTCACACTTAGGCCCATATTTACCGCCGGGCGGATACCATTACGGAAGATGTCCATGTCTAGGATCCACTGCCCGTCTGTAATCGACATAATGTTAGTAGGCAGATACGCCGTGATGTCTCCACCAGCAGCATTCACAAGCGCAATCGATGTCAAGTGCGCTCCGTTACTTTGGAGGCGCCCTGCACGCTCTAAGAGGCTTGAGTGGGCAAAGAACATGTCACCCGGGTATGAGTCACGACCTGGGCTAACACCAGACAATAGTGCAACTTCCCTAAACGCCTGGGCGTGAGAAGTAAGATCATCATAAATAATGATTGTATCTTGGCCTAACTCTTGCCAGAAATATTCTGCCATAGAGACACCAACGTATGGTGCAATATAACTCATAATCAGTGATTCGAACATGGTACTCACAATCACCACAGCCTTTTCTAGGCTTCCGCTTTCTTGCAGTCTAGACAATAGCGTATCCACGTCACTACGACGCTTCGCGATTAATACATAAACAACAACTTGATCAGTATTTTTCTGGTTTATAGTCAGCTGAGTAGCTAGCGTAGATTTACCAGATTTACTATCGCCTAGCAGCGCCATACGTTGTCCACGCACAATAGGGAGCAATGTATCAATTGCTGTTACGCCGCTCTCCAGCTGTGTATCTAGAAGTTTTCTTTCATATAGGGCTGGAGCTTCCTTGAATACCGGCCATGCAGAGTCTGCAGCGATTGGCCCCTTACCGTCTAATGGCTCTCCGCTAACTGTTATAACTCGCCCGATGAAGTCTTTACCGACTTTGGTTACTAACTCTTCATGTTGCACTACAGCGATCATGCCGGTTTTAGCCTCAACGCTTCCTAGGTGCAGTACGATAACTTTATCTGGAAGTACTTGGTGCACGAATCCTTTTGAGCCATCTTCGAACATCACTAACGCATGTATTCTGCAGGGGTGAAGGCCCTTAACAGTGACTATGAATTTCTCGACTCCAATGACTTCGCCTACTGGCTTGCCAGATTCTACCAGTTTATCGAAGTGTTGGTTTCCTGTCATCATGCTGATACCGCCTGTTCTGACACTGGTTCTATTGCTGGTTGTGGCATTGAAGCGGCTACTGGTTCGATTGACTGCTCTATAGGCGTTTCAGATGCTACAGGTTCTTCTGCTCCACCTTGAACTTCAATTACTGGTTCTACAGATGGCTGCGGCTGATCAGATGCTGCGGCTGCAGACTCCTCTGCCACCGCAGCTACCGCTTGCTCATCTGATACTACTTCATGCAGCTTTTCCATAAAGAATTCATGCTTGCTATCAAAAAACTTTCTTAGAGAGAAATCGAAAGATTTGTTTATTGTTCTCACTACGCAACCGGCACCTATATTTGGCTGTAGCCCGACTCTGACCAGTATTCCCTGGTCTATGTGCTCTCGTAACCATGCTACTATCTTCTGCACATATGCGCCTGGTGGGTCAACACTGAAACTGATGTGAAACACCGGCGAAGCTTCTTTAATTCGGTTAACGCCAGCAAGTAGCCAGGTCCTGTGTTCTGCCTGAAGAAGATTCAAGCTATTTCCTACTACCATTTCATCAAGTAGTCTGCTGTACCTGGGCAAAGCGTTCGGCGTACCGCCCTGTCTTATCTCTGACTGACGGAAAAACTCATCTATATTCTCGATTTCGCGCTGCAAACGAGCAATATCAGTGGGGCTAACCACTGACATAGGTATTACTAGTTGTCGAGCAGTAGCGTCCACGTTCTACCTACGCCCCGTCTCTAATGTCGCGAATCATAGACTCTTTGTTCATCTCCATTTGCGACAAGATGAACTCAAGCTGTTCGCTCATGTCTATCTGGTCACCAATAGCCTCAAGCACATAGTGGTTAACAACGTCTGCCATACGACCTTCGAATAACGCCAGTGATCGACTCTTTTCAGAAGTTAGTTGCTCTGTTAGCTGGGCTGTCAAAAGTTCTCGCTGCTGCTCGATCGTGTCTTGAGTCTTTTGGATTGAGTCTATAGCTAGCTGCTTAGCATCGTTGATTGATTCTTCGTACTTAGCGAACTCTTCCTTTAGCACCCTTGTGACTTCGGTCTTCATGAAGTCGTTTAACTGAGACGTGGTTAGGCGCAGATCTTGCTGCAAGAACATAGCGTTCTCGCCAATAATTCGCTCAAAGTGAAGTCTACCCCTGTTTCGAAGTTCTTCACGGAATTCGTCGTTGAAGATATGTTCAACATCTTCTTTCACATCATCAGTAAGATTCTCTATAGAATTCTTTTCTTTCTTCTTGGATCCGCCCTTTTCGTGCATGACGATCCACAGAACTAGAATTGTTATAGAAAATACTACTGCTAGAACTAGTATTAGTATAGTTAAACTCATGTTGCTATTGTTATGTGCTCCCCACCACGACGTATGTGCTTATGCTTATAATCTCAATAATAAATATACCCCAAATAGACCGATGAGGAAAATTATAATGCTCGTCAGGATGATTTGAAATAGGCTTTTTGTGATTGATTTTTTGGATAAAGGGTTTCTCCCGATCGATATTAGGCTGCTGCGAACGCCTGCAATTAGCAGGCTACCAGATACGGATGCAGCTGCTAGAAATATAAATGTTCCAACATACACACGAATAGTGCTTAACGGACGGCCTGCAACAGTTTCTGTAGCTTTTTGCAAGAAACCAGGCAAATTAGATTCCGTTGGTTTTAGTAACGGGTTGGATCCAACTCCTATATCTATGTCGATTCTACCTATGCCAATATTGCCGGTTTCGCCTAAGCTATTAACTACTTCTGTGGTGCTAACGGCATTTACGTCACCATCAAAGCTCTCTAGTGCTTTACCGACAGTAAATCTATCTAACGCTCCAGCCTTCATCGCTATACCTGTGATGTTAGATATCGTCAGGAAGTCTCCTGGCTGGATTATTCCCGCTTCAGTGCTTACTAGTGCCGGAACTCTGCCTACAGTCGCTACAAAGGTCTTCTCGGCCTCGTCAGACAGCGTAAATGGCTGATCATTAGCGGATACAACTACTCCGTGCAATCTATCTTCATTGTCTTGTCTGGCTTGCACGACTTTATTTGTATCTTCAGCATCTAAAGAAACCAACATCCCGCGCTGGATTAACGCATCAGTACTATAGCCCTGTGTCACGGTCTGAGCTGACAGTGGCGCGCTTAGCGAAACTGTAACTAGTACAATTAACGCAAATAAAGCGCTAACGCGTTTGAATGATATTTTGCTCTTTATTTGTCTTAGCACTCGATTGGCACCTCTAGTCAGGTAGTATACCGCTTTTGCTTATCGACCGCCAGTAAAATACGGCTAGTGCCTAAGCAGTTATCGCCACTTTTAGCGCTTCGACTGCTTTTTCAATGTCTTCATCTGTAGTTTCCGCGTTAATAGATAGTCTTATACTGGAACGAGCTTGCTCGTCCGAATAGTCCATAGCGAGTAGTACATGAGAGGATGTATCTTTGCTTGCACTACATGCCGAACCTGCAGCTGCATCCACACCCTGATCGTCTAGCGAAAATAGTACTCGCTCATTATCTGCCCCAGGGAATAAAGCGTGTATGTTATTTGCTAGTCTGTGCTTTCGATGTCCAGTAATCTCTGCGCCTAGCTCGTCCTCAAGTTTTGCCATGAACGTATCTCGCATTTCAGAAACTTTTTTAGACCGTTGGTTGCGACCTTTCTGTGCAGCTATTAGTGCTTCGGCAAAACCTACAGCAAATGCTACGTTTTCTGTACCACTACGAAGTCCAAATTCTTGGCCACCTCCGTAGAGAATAGGCTCGATCACCACTCCCGCTCTTAAGTACAGGATACCGCTCTGTTTTGGCCCGTGCATTTTACCGCCGTTCAACGTCAATAGATCTACTCCTAGCCTAGCAACGTTTACTTCTAAATATAACGGCGCTTGGCAGGCGTCAGTGTGCACTAACAGTGGCAATGTGTTGCCGGCAGCTTTTCGATTAGCCCTAATATCGGCCACTAACGCAGTGATGTCCGATATTGGCTGAACTGTGCCTACTTCATTATTTGCTAGCATTACGCTGATTAATACTGTTTTGTCGGTTATTTTTGTCTCTAGGTCAGCTAGAATTATTCGCCCCTTGTTGTCTACATCTACTAAAGTTAGGTTGTACTTTTCTGCAGGCTTCAGCACAGCATCATGTTCTATAGAACTGACTATCAATTCTGCGTCAGGATATTGTCGCATCACACCGTGAATAGCCATGTTTGCGGACTCTGTACCGCCTGATGTGAACAAAACTTCTGATGGCCTACTGCCAATTGTCTTAGCGACATTTCTGCGAGCGTCTTCTAGTGCAAAGCTGGCAGTGCGTGCACCCTCATACAGTGCGGATGGGTTATAAAATATCTCAGTAAAATACGGCTCCATAGCAGCCAAAACTCGTTTATCTACAGGTGTCGCAGCTGCGCTATCTAGATAAATTCTCTTCATAGGCTTAATTGTAGCCTACTTTTGCTGTCCGTAGAGTTTTTTGCCAACGCGGTCTACGTAAAGCTTAGATGCCATCCGCAGGTTCTTGGCTTCTTTTATAGATATGCTTTCGTAGTGTGACCCGTTAACCGACTTTACGATGTCTGTATCCCTGATACTGTACATAGTCTTTTTAGAATGTTTTCCGTTAGTATCAGCCCACTCTTCGTTCCAGACCCATGTAGACTTGTCTAGGCAGAAGAACTCTCTGCTACCGTTTTTAGGCACTGGCCCAAATATGTCTCTACCTATTGCTGATTCTCTTCGCATTAGATCTACAAGTATTTCCTGGCGTCGAGTCTCAGGGCTCTTAGATGACTTACTGAAAAACTGTGTGACTATATTCATAAATTAATCCTAAGCTGCTATAGTTAAATCGTCTGACCTAGGGTCGGCTTCTACCGGATATGTGTAAGGGGTAGTGACTGGACTTGCAGCAGTGTTACGCGTATCTTCTGACTGGCTATGAACTGCGCTTACCATTGCCCGTGCTTCTTCAATAGCTGGGTTAGTCGGGAAATCGTTTGAATTTGAAGGTTCTGAAGTTATGTCAGTAACGTAGTGACTTCTCTCTGCAGGAGTTGATACTCGATTTAGGCCCATAGAATTACCATCCATCATTGTTTGTACTGCTTCGTTCACAGACCCCACTGCACTCTCTGCTATAGCGCTCATTTGTCGTTTACTTCTAGCTGTAAAGTCGTGCTTCGAGAACCACTCTGTAGTTAAGTCTTTTCTGGAGTTAGCTTCTTGGATCATTAGCGGAACCACTCTATCGATTTCTAAAGTAGAGCTAAGCAATTCAGTAATTCTAAATTTAAATATCTCAGCAATACCGCCTGTCTGTGCAGGCAGAGTCTCGTGCTTTCCAATACCGGGTAGCTGTAATGACATATTTAAATTCCAAATAACTTATTTGCATTAATGGTAGTTGCCTTCGCTAACTCTTCCAGACTATCGTCTCTCAGGTCGCTCAGGAACTCCGCCGTCACTCTCTCGTGTTTAGGCTCGCACATAATACCACGAAACGGCTTAGGAGTCAAGAAGGGAGAGTCGGTTTCTAACAGTAGTCGGGATTTTGGTACTTTTTTGGCTGCGTCTAGCTGATTTTGATCCTTGGTGAAAGTCATTATTCCGTTCAGTCCAATGTAGAGCCCCTTATCCAGGCAAGCATCTAGCGCTTTAATACCAGCAGAAAAACTGTGCACTACGCCGCGTATCTGGTCATATTCGGCTATCACCTCCAGAAAGTCGCTAAATGCTGTGCCTAAATCAGTAGTATTGGTGGTTTTTGGGTCCCTAATGTGGAAGATTAATGGTAAGTCGTACGATAGTGCCAGTTCAATGTGGCGCTTTAATATACGCTTCTGTCGCTTATGCGTATCTGGATCATCATGATAGTAATAATCTAGCCCTGTCTCTCCTATTGCGACCACCTTATCTATGCTTGAGGCGGCTAGTTTTTCTAGCGTTCTCATCTGTTCGTCTAGCTCGGCATCAGAATACGTAGCTACTTCATGCGGATGTAGCGCTAATGATGCCCAGCAGCTATCTCTAGTAGCGCTAAAATCTACAGCTAATTCTGATGATCTCTCTGCAGTGCCCACACATATCAGCTTAGTAACACCTGCCTGCTTGGCATCGCTAATCATCTCGTCAGGAGATTTGTCCATTTTTTCACTAAATTCTGGGTCGTGAATATGGCAGTGAGTGTCTACTAGTTCCATATAGCTCTACTTTTCGGTTACTTCTGGGGCTTCTTCTAATCTTGGGAATAACGACACAGTGTCCATCGGTCTAATCACGCCTTCAGCAAATACGTACAGTATCTTTTCGGCAGTGCCCGGCATGAACGGTGTCAGCAGGTCAGCGATCTCCATTAGCGATGCTACAGCCTCGGCCAATACTTCTTTCAGATGTTCGTCATCGCCTTCTTTTGCTATCGCCCACGGCTTAGTCTCTTCTATGTACTGGTTAAGCCCCCGGACCTGGTCCCATACTGCATCTAGAGCTCTGTCGAACCGGTAATCTTCAATGGCACTATAGTATCGTCCACTGTCGTGATTGTTGTCAGGAATGTCACCTATTACACCGTCCTGGTACTTTTTAATCATGGCAGATACACGCTGCACGGCGTTGCCTAGTTCGTTTGCTAGTTCATTGTTATATGCAGCCTCAAACTTCGCCCATGTGAAATCGCTATCCTCATAGCTAGAAAAGTGTCGAGCAACGTAATATCTAAACGCATCTAGCCCGTACTTGTTAATAACCTCTACTGGGTCTATTACGTTCCCTATAGTTTTACTCATCTTTTGCCCGGCTACAGTGACGTGACCGTGCACATACAGACTCTTCGGCAGCGGTATACCTAGGCCAATCAACATAGCTGGCCAATTAGCGGAGTGAAAACGCAATATGTCCTTACCGATTATCTGTGTATCGGCAGGCCAGAATTTCGTGAAATCTTCGCCGTCTGGATAGCCGAGGACCGAGATATAGTTGATTAAAGCTTCGAACCAGACATACATAACCTGTGTTTTATCGCCAGGAACCGGTATCCCCCAAGTAATCTTGTCTGTTGGTCGGGATATGCTGATGTCTTCTAGCCCATCGCGCAATAGACCTAGGATTTCGTTCTTACGCGATTTAGGTACTACCTGAAACTCATCTGTTTCTATAGCTTCACGGATCTGTTTAGTAAACTTGCTGAGTTTGAAGAAGTAGTTCTCCTCTTGAAGTTTGTCGTATGCTCGGTTGTGTTCTGGGCAAATGCCTTCTGTTTCCTTAACGTGTGTTTCTGTTTTGTACTCTTCACATCCTACGCAGTAAGAGCCTATATAAGTGTCTTTGTAGATGTGGTCTGCCAGCTGCGCCCAGATTAACTGTGCAGATTTCTGATGTTCTGGGGATGTAGTTCGTACAAACTTATCGTTACTGATGCCTGCGGCTATTGCGAACTCCTTCCAGATAGAGACTATTTTGTCGGCAAATTCTTGAGGTGTAGTGCCAGCAGCTTCTGCTTTTTCTGCAATCTTAGACCCGTGTTCATCCGACCCGATCGTAAACATCACTTCGTCGCCTAGCTGGCGCCTAGTGCGGGCCAGGATGTCTGCGTATAGAAAGTCCATAGCATGGCCAATATGTGGCTTATCGTTTACATAAGGTATCGCTGTACAAACATAATATTTACTCATACTACTGATTATATAGAACTTGGCTACTTCTATCTAGTGTCCTTTGAGATAGTTTAATTAGGTCTTTCACACATTGCTTTAATTGTCATAGTGTCTGAACCTACAGTGAATCTGTAGTGAACTGCGTTTCCGTAAGCATTTTCTAGTGTGTGGTAGAGTGGTTCATTTATACTAACTGCTGTTGCGATAGGCTCTATATGTTCGATCCCGCTTCCTGGCTCAAGGCTTGTGAAACGAAACGATACAGAAAACGAATCGTCATCATTATCACCGACAATAAACTGCTCGGACGTGAAAAAAGTCGTGCCTTCAATGTCCACGACAGTTTCTAGGCCTTTGGGTTTAGCTATAGTCAACGATCCCGTGTAGCTGTCTTCGTTCTCGGCTAGGTCATCGCAGCGTAGGAATGCATCAGGCTCATCACCGCGAATTATTTCAATAGCAATCTCCGCTGGACTTCTAGTATCAGTCACATCCGATTCAGTGTTGTCCGTAGAGCATCCAGCGAAAATCATGACCGCTGCGGCCAACGGAGCTACACTACGTAAGCCCGGCATACTCAAAATATCAATACTGGATCTAGTCATCATAGACAGGCTATCTTCTTTATACTTGTTTGATGGTGCGCGGGGCGGGACTTGAACCCGCACGCCTTATGAGCAAGACATTTTAAGTGTCTCTTGTCTACCAATTCCAACACCCGCGCTTACTTTTGTCAAGTACTATTACTCCTTGAGCTTAGTGAATTATAGCAGTTTTACTTTGCTTTGTTAACTAAAGATACTTTTTTATTCCTTCCTCTATGTGTTGGCTGCAAACTATGGCAATTCGGGCACAGGATCCTAAGATTTCCTAGCCTGTTATCTTTATGATCGCCATTAATATGGTCTAACTCTACAGGTATCCTTCCGTCCATAGACTCTTCTTTCCAGCCACAGAGCTCACATTCCTTGCTTTTTATACCTGCGTCGAACAATTTAGTTTTCAATTTATAACTTTGAAAATCTGAATTTTTAACAAGCAGTTCTTTAACCGGAGTTCCATACCTAGTTTGCTTTCTCCTATGCCCAACATTCCACCTTGATCCCGTAAAGTGGCTAGTGTCGAGTTTAAGCTCCTTTATCCTTGTTTTAATCTGGTCATAGTTGCCTCCTGCTGGCACTAGTCCAACCTTCATTATTACCATCCTAATACTATAAGATTCCTTTACTGCATCTATAAGCTGAGTGTCAGACCAGGATCGGCGCTGATTATTATACTTCATACAAATAATCATATCATTCTTTTTTGCATACCATCAATATCATTGTGACTTAACATACTGTATACTAATCTAAGTAATATAAACTGTTTAAATGGTGCGTTGGCCGAGAAGTTAGGCATAGCTCTGCAAAAGCTAGTAGACGGGGGCAGTACCCGTACGCACCTCCAATAGAATTTTATATAAGTTGAAAAACGTTTGCTAGTAGATAGCTAGCTTTTCCAGTCCTCTATTATTAGCTTGTCTCCCCGTCTCGTTATAGTTACTTTTTGGTGGTTTTGCCACTTCAGCTCTCTGATTGCAGCTATCGGTAATGATACCGAATACGTTCCAGTCGCATTCTGAGTTATGCTCCGTACTTCTTCTTCACCTGCTTTTCGTGCACCCATAATAATCTCCTCGATGTTTACGTATACCGTTTATGTTTATATATCAACAATAGCACAAATCCGAGTTAAATCCGAGTTAAATCCGAGTTAACTCGGATTTAACTATTACTTCCCGTTGTCTAGATACTTGTCTCTTTGATAAACATAGACTCTACCACTTTGGTTGTGTTCATGTTTTCTGCCGGGCTAACCTTACTGGAGTTCACTGATATACCATGTTTGGTACGCTGCGTTATAGAGCTATCTATATCTATAGGACCCAACCCTATGTCGTTTAGCATCGTCACCTGTATATTATCCACCCAAACTGTAATAGTACTATCCCCTTCATACACTATTTTTACATTACGCTCCACTCCATCCTGGTGCCCTCCAGGCACTAGGCCAGCAGATATGAGTGTCTCTTCGCGAAACTCATCCACTAGATATGCTACGAACACCACCGGAGTACCATATAGCTCGCCTATCCAGGCCCCAACGCCTTTGCGGGTAGCCTCCGCATCATAAAACAGTAGTGGAGACGCAGTAGTAGTTGTATTAACTGATCCGTCTGAATAGTAACCACCACTCCATTTGACGGAAACTTCCACATCCGTAGTATTGGTTTCCTGCCAAGCACAGCTAATTCCGTTTCTCCCTCCTACCAGATTGCCGCCGGAATCAGATAACTGCTCTGCAGCTACTCCGTTATCAAATATAGACAACGTACTATAGTGCTGGGACTGATCATCACTACAGTCATTCCAACCTATGTCTAAACTACTGCTATTGCCGCGTTCAAAATAATCTTCGAAATAGTAATCTTCTTCGGCTAAGTCGATATTTGCCTCGGGCTCATCGACACCGTAGTTTGGCTCGCTTTCTGTAGATTCATCAACTTCTGCTTCCTGTTCCAATGCAAGGTTTATCTGAGCTTTAATTGCATCGTTGGCTTCCTCTACAGCCGATTCAAACGAATCCTCAAACGTAAACGACGTGTTGTCCGGTTCGAATGATCCAGGCTGATCATTACTTATTGCTTCTTCGGACGTGAATAGACCGCTCACCCCCAGTAGATCTGTCTCGTTTGCTCGTGTGACAATGTAGTTGTATTGAAGAAACCCAACCATGACAATTACGGCCAAGACGCCTTCCAGAAGCTGTCCGCGTAGTTGTTTATGTATGCCTTTGTGCTGCCTGACATAGACAGCTCCGAACGCCAGTAGTATATGCATAGCGAACACCAGAAATATACCTGGAGTGACTATATTTATAAACTCAACTAGATTGTCCATGATTCCCTACTGCTTATGGTAATAGATTAGATTGGTTGGTTACCGGTGTCAACTACTTACTATTGTGTAAGTTCGACTCTACCAGGGGTAATATTGCCAAAGTACAGAATCTAGGATAATATGCAATTACAAACTAAGGAGGGTCCACAATAATGGATTGGGTAGAAACACTAAAAGACGTTAACTACGTCGCAGTATTAGCAGCAGTAGCAGCAAGCTTTGCGGTAGGTATGGTCTGGTATTCAGAGTTAGCCTTCGGCAAAACTTGGATGAAGCTGACAGGACTAAAGAAAAAAGACGTAGAAAACAAAGACAAGATGATGAAAGGTATGATGCACACAGCTATATCATCGTTGATCAAAGGTGCAGTTCTAGCAGCATTGATCATGGTCGTCGGCATTGACGGCTGGGCAGAAGGCGCTGTATTCGGTGCTGTGATAGGATTTGGTCTAGTAATGACTTCTGCAGCAATGCACGATGCATTCTCACACAAGCCAATGCTCCTAACAAAGATCAATGGGCTACACGACATAGTCAGCTTTGCGGCTATGGCAGCAGTCATCGCTGGCATCGGCGCATAGTTCTACGCCAAGTAGAAACTAGCAAAATCAAAAAACGCTCTAGAAATAGAGCGTTTTCTAATTGATAACACTGGGCTAATAGACTATAATATTCGAAGTTAACAAGGTTAAGTTGCAGCCCATCGTACAAATTTGTAATTTATACGATAAGGCAACGGAAAGCGACCATACTTGCCAGGCCAAGGATGCGGAACCAAAGTACATTTCAGTTAAATCGGTGCAATACGCAATAATATGCGGGTGTAGCTCAGTTGTTTAGAGCGCATCCTTGCCAAGGATGAGGTCGAGAGTTAGAGTCTCTTCACCCGCACCACGAAAAGTGACCCCTGTTATAGGGGTCTTTTTTCTTGTTTGGGCTGAATAG
>JBLFWT010000018.1:0-14174 GCA_047611885.1 Saccharimonadales bacterium (SeqCode)
TCACCAACTTAAGTACCCGCCTCCTAGGTGGGTTTTTAAGTTGGTAGTTTCATATGAAACTGAACTCGCAGAGTTCGCTATTGCCCCGCAAACTTGTTCGCAAACGGGCGCAATATACCATAGTATTCTCGCCTCAGATCACCGGTTTATGTTTACAGAGGTCAAAAAGTCCGCTGCTTGCTAACTTTTAATTTAATGACTTACGAGAGAAGTGAAAGAGTTCGATTTCCATAGGGCGTAGAAACTCCACAGGACATAAATAAGACACATTATAAATTTGTGAATCTGAATAGACTAATAACGCAAAGGCTAGATTAATAATCTAGCCTTACGCTTTTCGACTAATATTGTAATTCTCAGCCCCGAAAACATATTGTTCAATAAATATCTTCTTGAATTCTTGTATGCTGTTTTGTTCATAGAAGATTAAACAAGCTTCTTTGTAGTCTTGTTCATTCACGCTGCGGTATGATAGGGGAGCATGGCCTGATTGCAAAAGTAGCCCATTTGCCAGAACACGAGCAGTACGCTTGTTCCCATCCTCGAAAGGTTGCAAGTAACTTTCGCCCAGTACAGCAATTAGCGCTTTTTCATACGGGCTCGACTTTGCGTTGATGCAGCTGATCAGCTCTTCCAGTTGTTCTTCAATTTTATATCCTAGCGAAAGAGGCCTGTAAAGTGAGCCAGAAATGCCAACTGCGGCACTGCGTAAGCCAACACCTATTCCGAGGTCAGCAACAACCAATGAATGGATTTGTTCAAGAACCCTCCTGCTAAGCTCGGGGTGAGTATCCTTAGACTGCTCCAATATAAACTCATACGCCTTTTTATGATTAAGAATCATGGCAGTTTCAAAATCACTTCTATCGCTTTTCTTTAAGCCTTCGCGAATAAGCTTTTCTGTTTCTAGCAGTGTATATGTATTACCTTCAATCTTTGAAGACTTCCAGGAAAATTCAATTACAAAACGTTCAAGTTCTTTCTTGTAGATAACGTCACTAGCATTAATAGCGTTGCTTTTAAACATAGCTGTTGCTGCGTCTAGCTTTTGGATCTCTTTTTTTGTAAACAAATCCTCTACTTTTAGTATGTCGAATATTTCCATATTAAATGTCTGCATTGCTTGACGTTCAGTATCTGAAACAAGATAATAGCTACCTATGTCAAATGAGCGACGAAGTAGACCGAAATTTGTTAGTGAATACTCTGAGTCTCTATTGCTACCGCTTCTTTCGATATATCCATGATCACTAAGGAGAGTAAGGTCACGTTTAAGTGTTGCGATAGATATAGTGCTCTTCAGCATCTCCAATAATTGCCCGCTAGATTTCTTTTGGGCCCAATTAAACAGTCTTAGAATTTCTTGTTGTCGCACAGTGATAGCCGTTTTATCGCTCATAATAATGCTTATTATAGCTCATAGTGAGCGATAAAACTATATCTTTTGAGCTATAATGAGCTGGCACATAATTGGAAACTAGGTCAAACACGGTAGTATAGAGTCTGTCTAGCTGTCCCGAAACTCATCAAACTCTTGCAGTTGATCATTTAGCTTAATCAAATCATCGAAAAAGGAGTTCCACCTAGCCCCCTTAGAGCTCACCAACTTAAGTACCCGCCTCCTAGGTGGGTTTTTAAGTTGGTAGTTTCATATGAAACTGAACTCGCAGAGTTCGCTATTGCCCCGCGAACTTGTTCGCAAACGGGCGCAATATACCATAGTATTCTCGTTGGGATCACCACGATTTTTAACAGATTAGAAAAAGCTCGCCCTACGAGAGTGGTTGAACGCTCTAAGATGAAATTCACCTTTGTATCTGATATACTCACACCATGAGAGAACGATATGATAGTCGCTGGCATAGAACCACTCACTTTCCTGGTATCGAAGCATCTGGACCAAGTTTCGATGACCCTAGAGTACTCGCTGACGTCAGAGAACGCTTGGACCACATACCTGAAACAGATCCAGCCGTGGCTACAGACCAACAAGAGAATACGACTAATTTAGATAATCCATATACTTCTGAGGAGGATCGTAGGCTAGAGGCGCTAACTATTCTAGGTGGCGGTGGAGGCGTTGGAGGACTCACATGGATAGGGCTTACAGCAGCAACAGAGATTTCGACAGACGCAATCGCGATGATGTCAACGGGGAGTGGCGTCGGTGCAGGTATAGCACTTGCAGGGATGTACACGGCTATACGTCACCTTGACCGTAGATCACAGTAGAATTAGTCCAGTTCATAACCATTCCCCATCACATAAACTCTGCGAATGTAGATGCTAACGATTCTTGGCTTGGATCACCAGTGTTAGAGCCTCACATTCATGTGGAGCTTTTACACTGGTAGTTTCGAAGAAACTGGACTCGAAAGAGTTCAATAATCCCCCAGATAAACGGGCGGATTATACCTTGATATTCTCGCCTCAGATCACCAGTCTATGGTTACAGAGGTCAAAAAATCCTTAGGTTGCGAATTTTTTATTTTTAGAGATTTACAGGGTCTCGCCTTAAGAATAAAACAGTAAGACAGGCTAAACAGATCTTTCTTAAAGAGAACACTCAATTATCATATAGTATGAAAAAGCTTTCGTTTATAGACAAAAGGGTGTAGAATACAAATAGTATAGTAATAACTATGCGCGATAAGACCAGACAGCGGAGGAAAAAACCACGTGACCCTGGCGGCCAAGTTTTGAACTAAGCGGAATAACCGTGATAAAAATCAAAACTGAAACGAAGGGGTAAAACCCGATATATTGACCTGATTACTAAGGACTGCAGAACAGGCAAGAAGGCAATAATAAAAAGCACTGCATGAATAAAAGTGGAGTGTTTTTTATTTTGTCGAGTCTTGAAAAACAATAATGTCTCACCTTTACATCTGTATCTGTAAGTTCTATATAGAACACGCTAATCCAATCGTATGCCTTTTTGTAATACGATTACAAAAGGCGATGCGGAAGACACTAGAGCCTCATCTGGCAAATGGTAGATAACACGAATTAACCCTAATTAGGGCGAGACTCTGTTTGTTAAGCATGATGGCAGGGAAATTCAAAGGGGAATGTACTAACTTAACTATAGCTAATCTATAGCTTAATTGAGCAGCTACCTTAGTTAGATGTTTGGCTGAGAGTAAAGAATCCGTTGTCTTGGGTAGCAGGTGAGCCATTGCCAGGGAAGCCAGGAGCTTCACCAGAACGTGTAGAGTACGGAGACCCAGTCTTAGGTCGGACTTGGCGAGACCACCACACTTGTCGTGTCTTAGTAACTCCACCAACACCGACTAGTCCGTATTGTGCTGTACCGTAGGCAAACATGTCGTCGATTGATTGGATCGAGTGAGACTGGGAGTCGCCCAAGATATGATAGACACCGCCGTGGTAGTAGTTCCTTCTTGATACTACTGGGCCGTTAATTACGTTAATCTGTAGAGCTGCGTTTTCTGACCGGAAACCAGCCTGGAGCACTGAGTCCTCGACTGTCAGGGAGCCACCAGAGCCGCCTGATGTCAGCTGAATAGCGTCTGCATGGGAATCACCAATATGGTTCTGCTGCTCTATGATTGATTCTTGCACAAGAGTTTTTCCTGTAGTTAAGTGCAATCCATCTTCTCCTCCGACAATGTGTGACCTACGCAGTGTAAATCCGCCGCCGAGTATTACTTTTCCGTCATCGTTTTGTTTTGCATAAACTCTTTCCATTACGAAGTCGTCTGGGTTGGATAGTGAGTGTGTAAAGCCGTCAGTAGTGTCGATAGTATATGCACTACCGCCAGTGATTATTGAATCTCTAAGTGTTGCGCCGCGACCTTCTCGCGTTACCACTACACTGCTAGCACGATATCCTGAGTACACCTTTGCTTCGTCTATATATAGCGTTCCAACACTCTGGTAGCTAGTGCCGGAAGCAGGCCCGACGTTATTGTCATTTAGCGTGAGGGCTATTGGACCATCGGTTGGCGCAGTAACTACAGTTTGGCCCTCGATGATCAATGAAGAAACTCTAGCAGTTCCAGAATTAACCTTGACTAATATATTCTGATTTGTACCTTCTATTGACTGAGTCGTACAGAACTCTTGGTAGTCACCTGTAGTAGGCGATATTGTCTTCATAGTCCCTTGCTTTCCAAGGCCGTATAGATCTACTGATGCTGTACCGCTAGTCGACTTTATATAGACGCAAGTTTTTGCCCTGTTATAGCCTCTGTTAGTTAGTGCATCAAGAATTCTTGTATGCGTACCTGTCTTGTTTCTGTCGTAAAGGTACTGAACAGGAGACTGTTCTGAACCACTATTTATTTCACAGACATGAAAATTCTTCTTTGCTCCAGTTTCGACTTCATCTAATCGAGTACCTATTGCAGATGTACAATTTGTTTCGCTGCCTGTAGCTACAATAGTCGTAAACGCTCCAGCATTTGCTCTATAGATAAAGAATGCTGCGACAATCCCGATCCCGACGACTAATAATGTCAGCGACTTCCGGCTCATATTACTAAATGGGCTGGTCGATATAGACGAAGAACGTGGCTTAGATGCTTTGTTCGAAGCTTTACGCTTATTTGTTCGTGGTGTTGCTTTTGCTTTTGATGCTACTTTTCTCTTGGCCATTTGTTTCTCCTCATGTTAGCTGTTTCTTTATGTAGATACCAATATGCGAACATCTTGATAATACTTAGCTCTATTAAGCGTTAGGGTTATAGTAGCATATACTCCTATAAAGCTGAAGCACCTCCAGCTCTGTTATATAAGATCAGCTTACTGTTGAGACTAAAGGCCCCAGAAAATGATTAGATATCCTAGCAGGACACCGGAATAAGCTTGTGAGCTGGACAAGGATAGTTCTGTATAACGAGCTGTGTGTTCGACCTTCTGCATTGATACGTCATCGTAAGATGACGTATGGCAGTTGTCGCCGTCCTGAGAAAAGCTAACAGGCTCCGATCCTGACTTAGAGCTATAGGAATTTCCGATCAGTTCTGCGGCGTGTTTTTGTGCATCTGGGAGGCTTGGGTTCTGAAAGTAGTTTTTTGATACGTGTAGGAAAAACTGTTGTCCGTATCCGCCGCTATAACAACTGGTTAACAACACTGTGTTATCGGCGAATATCGCTCCACGAGTCTGTGGCTTTTTTCCTATATTTCCCGCGCTAGCAGGGTCTTGAAGTGATCCAGTGCTAGTGAAGGCAGCTAGAATTTCTGATGGAGTCATCAGGTTGCCAGTCTCTTGTGCGGCCGACGACAATAACGCGGCGTTACCAGCGACAATAGCAGATGCTGCGGAAGTACCCCCGAATGAATTAGTATAATATGCGTCCTCGCCAGAGCTAGAATGTAGATACCCGTAACCAGCCGCAGCTACACATTGACCCTCAGCATATAAATCAATTCGACTACCGTAATTAGATTGGTGATGCCTCGTACCAGGGTTCTGGATATTGCAGCCATCAGAGGCTCCAACCATAATCGCCCCAGAATCATTTATGCTTTTCTGGAACGTGTTGCCGAACAATGAAGTATCATCTAAGTTTTGGTCGCCGTTACCGGCAGGTTCAATTACTATTATCCCAAGTGAAGTTGCATAAGAAATTGCATCGTAGACAGATGGGATATACTCTACAGGAACATAGTCGTATAACCCGGGTAGTGGACCGTTGGCCTGATGCTCTATTAGCATAATATCTCCTGCTGACATAATATCTAGGGCACTATATATAGACCTAGCAAGATCAAATCCATAGTCATCACTATAGGTATTTACTAACTTAAGATCTGCATCAGGTGCAATACCATTTACTCCAATATCATTATGATCTCCTACGAGCAGGCTGGCTACGGCGGTTCCATGATAATCGTCGTTGAAGGGATTTACGTAGTCACCGACAAATGACTGGTCTGACGCATCTATAGAACCAAGGTCTTCATGATCAATATTCCATGAGTATTCAAGGTCAACAATTCGTACATTTTCGCCTAAACCTCCGTCGATCTGATGAACGAAGTCTGCATTCGTACCTATGTCTGCACGTAGGTGAGTCTGTAGATAATCATAGTCTGGACTTACCGTTGGCAGAGCCGTAGGTAGCATTTTAGGGAAGGCAGAAGCGATGAAGTCTAGGTCTTCTAGCTCTCGGATAACACTATTCATGTTCACGTTGTTCTTTAATTTAATGGTAGCGTAGTTATCAATATTTGGCAGGGGATTACCTGTAGAAACCCTGGCCTTTTCCTGGTCTGAAACTTTCTGTCCGGTTTTTTGTATAAAAAGCTTTTCTGAAGATTTTATATTATTGCGGCCTAGAATTGCAGACAGCTCAAGCAATTCATCTTCATTGCCGGAAATATTGCCGTTTTCATCAAGAACACCAGAGTTTGGCACAAATTTAATATCCAAGGACCGGGTAGAATACCCATCACTAAAGTCTGCAGCAGGGGATAGCGTTTCTAAAGCATTAACTGGAGTAGAAAGTAACGGGGTAGACGAAATAATCGCTATAAAAAGGCTTAGGAAAAGCTGTGAAAACTTCTGTAACATCTATTATACTCCTATATTCACCTAGAATGATACCATGAAACATACATAAAGTCAATAGCAGGCGCTCATTATAATGCAATGTTTAACAAACCAAGTATCTTTAGTATAATTACTACAAATGCCTAAACACAGAGTACCTAAAAGTCAGATTAAAAAAAGTCTACTCAACAAGATGACTCTAACTAGCATAGAAGAATCTTTTTCAAGTGGTAAAAAAGTACACAATCATCCTACGCTGAACCCACTATCGATTTCTCTGATAGCTGGACTAAGTACTATAGCGATATTTATTCTAATTTCTGGTTCTGTGTACGGACTCTACGGTTTGTTGTTTGGATCAGAAAGCAGGATTGCAATTATCGGAACAGACAGCCCAATACTGGATAGTGCCGAACTGCAGCAAAGCCCATCCGGGAATACAGTCAGCGTAAACAACCCAGGAGCAGATACTAGCAATGGCACTGGAACTCCTGTCACTGAAGATCGCAGCGAAAGTCCGACTACAGTGTCGGGCCAAGTTCCAGGCAACGGCAGTAACGATGAGAGCTCTGGTGAAACATACTGTCAAGCAGGATCGACTGTGCCGGACGGCGTGTGTAAAGCAATTTTATCCATAAAACTAGATAAAACACTAAGTAACTCGCATCTGAGCTCTACCGTAGTGCAGCAGATAGAACTACTTCCCGCAGAATTTGACCTAAAGCTACTTTATAACACATGGGATCCTGATAATAACGGGGCAGGAGCCATAGAAGTAGAAGTTCGAGCAGGCTCATTAGGCGATTTTAGGGTATCAGGCGAGCTATCGATCATCAATAATGAGTACGTCATAACAAATATCGCCATACTGGAGGTGCTGTGAAAAACCTATTCAACATAGTATCGCAGAATATATTAAATGCGACCATATATAACGGGCTAGGAGCCTCCGTAATCATCCTAGTAATTTACTGGAAAGCGATTTGGGCTAGATATGTTTCAGGCGAGTTAATAGCATTCGACATCAATGTACAGCAGATAGAATATGTAGTTTTTGGCTATCTAGACCAGGGTATTGTAGATTCAATTTTTACTGTGATATTTTGGACAGTTGCTGCGGCTATGATTTTGTTCATTGCGTGGGTGGTAACTAACACATACACCAGCATATCTAATATGCTGATCATAGAGACAAAGTATGAAAACAAGCCAAATCACCATCTTAAAATTGCAATCAAGCGAATAGTTAAAAGGGTCTTGGCCAGTGTAGGATCGATCATGACAATTATCTATGCGATTAAGATTGCTATACCGTATACTGTCGTATCAATAGGCAGACACCTTCTTAGTAACGACTTGTCGGCAAGTAGTTTCGCATACGCATTCGCTTGGCTTGTAGCTCTGATTCTGATCATGAACTTAGTTTGGCTAATTTCAATCTCAGCGGTTAGCTACCTCAAGACTTCTCTAGATTAATGCGTTAAAAAATCTTGAAATCATAGAACGGAAGGAACCTCAACATAACTGTTCCTTTGATTCTATCAACTGGCAAGGGGCCTAACCCATTTCTGGAATCGAGAGACCCACTGGGCTCACGATTGTCTCCCACTACAAATATATGACCTTCAGGAATGACTATGTCGACATCACCCTCACTGCTACGCAGATCTAGGCCTAGTTCCTCGTCAGGGTTAAAGCCATTTGGTCTATCGTCATTTGTAATAGTGAATTTACCATTCGTCAGCTCTACACGTTCACCAGGGAGTCCGATAACTCTCTTCACGTACTCGACACTGTCGCTGTCTGACTTTCCTATTACTACTACTTCTCCACGCTTAGGTATGTGATCTTGCCTAGTTAAGTCAGAAAAAGACTTCCCAGTAGCCCACAGAACCAACCGATCCTTATCTGCTAAGGCAGGGAACATGCTAGAACCGTCAACTACATATGTCTTGATCATAAAATTAAAGATGAAAAAGACCGAAAACAAGGATGCCAGTATTACGGCAACCGTCCTACCATAAAGTGAAGTATACGTAGAAAATCCTGATTCAGTATATTCTGAATCGTCATCCTCAGCGGAAATATCGTCGTCCTCTGTTGGCACTCCGGTATCATTTGCAGCATCGACAGCTAGAAAGGCCTCTTCTGCAGCTGGGCTTAATTCAATATCTGGCTTATCTTCTGGTGTATTTTCGGGTGGCATAATTGTTGTGGCTCTGTTTCTTGCTTACTTTAAGTATCATTATACATCCTTTCGCATCTGGTGAAATACACTTCGACAGTACATACCAATTTGGTGATTTTTACTGATGATATATAGTAATAGTAATGCTAAAGGCAAAGATAGATTCTATAAGAGGCAACAAACTACTATGGGTATCCGTTGCATGCTTTCTGCTCTTGGGCATCGCGTTCCAGATGCATACCCTGGGGCCGCTCGTCATTCCGGCTATGTCAGGTATGTGGTGGGTGTTCCAACAGTACAGAACTGCAAACTTCAGGAAAATATTATGGTTCTCTAGCCTGATATACTTTGGTTTGTCGTGGAGCTGGTTACTATTCATGGACCCTTCTGGCTGGTCGCCGTTAACAGGCATCACCGCAAAATTATTTGTAATCTTTGTGTGGTTGATCGTGACGCTGATCATGTCTGTCCCTTTTTACTACATGATCAAGCTGTGGTCATATACTCGAACAAAATCTAAGTCTAGCTATATCCATTCGATCTTGCTGTTTATAGGATTGTGGATCCTACAGGAGCTGGCTAGGAGCTACTTCTTTGCGTTTGTTATGTGGGGCGGGGGGTCGTCGCTAGAACCGCACTGGAACTTCGGCGTTCTAGGGATAGCTATCACCTCGATACCGAGCGTACCACCCCTGTCTAGCACTATAGGCATGTACGGTTTAACGAGCATTGCAATACTTATTGGAATCACTATACATAGCTTACTTAGCAAGAACACGCATGCCGTAAAACTACTGTCAGTGGTAGTAGTGATATTCATAGCCGGACACTCATTGAACGCTGCCTACAATAATCCTGCCGGAGAGTCGATCTCTATTACTGCAATAAACACGTCCAGCAGTGTAATCAACTATACAATGTACGAATCGCCAAACAGTTCAAGCAACTTGATTCTGCTGCCTGAGTATTCAGACATATTCGACAATCGAAAAAATACAGAGTATGCATCTGAACGAGACGACTTTCTTAAAGCTACAACCGTTAATAACTCTTTAGTAATAACTAGCAGGGAAACAAAGTCTGCTGACAACGAAGCTCAAAATGATCTAGTATATTTCACTGCAAATGGAGAAATCATATCAGAACAACACAAAACTTTCTTGATCCCGGGCGGCGAGTATTTACCTTATTGGTTCGAGGTTTTCTATAGTAAAATTTCGCCGTCAGGACTGCAAGAATATAATTTGTCGCGCAAAGTTGTTCCTGGGAACTTTGCAGAATCGCCTACAGATACTGAATTTGGGGCCATAGGGTCCTATGCCTGTTCAGGAGTAATATCCCCTAAGCTATACCGTTCGATGGCTAACCAGGGTGCACAAGTACTAACCAACTCTGCATCTCTAACAATATTTGACGGAGCTGAAACCTACCATCAACAAACAGAAGGATTCTCAATATTTCACGCTGCATCTAACCAGAAGTCGTTCATCCAAAGCACCAAAATGGGCAAGGCGTACGTAATAAATGCTGATGGCAAAATCCAGCAGCGTTCAGGAACGGCAGAGGACAAACTACTGCACGCTGACGTAGAACTAAGTAACTCAAAAACTGCATATACTAGATTCGGAGAGCTAACAATCTACTTTGCTGGGATCTACATAATATGGACCTACGTAAAAGTTGGTAGGACCGTAGCTCCTAAGGTAAAAAAGGGTGGTCGTAAATGAGTCGATTTCGATCAAAACACATGTTACTATTGTCTGAGAAGATGAAAAACATAAACATACTCAAAAAGCTAAGTACGATTCCGCATTACTATTCTATAAAGAGCCACTTTTCGGCGTTATATCAGGTGTTGTTTTATTAGGAGAATCAGCTAGCGTGATAGCAGTTGCAAGAGGAGCAGTAATCGTTACAGGAGTTTTAATTGCTCATCCTGCGAATATCCACATTTTCCACCACTACAAATCGAACAACGATGAACACTTAGAACACCTTAAGAAATGGCTCAAGACCAAAAATGCCTAGCCTCTCTATAGTTCGTGTGCTCCCAGGTCGTAGCCGCCTGCATTCGGCCTGCTGTTACCAAAGAAGTCGATGTTGATACTTCCAAATGACGTACCACTGTTTATAGCAGGAGAGCCTGATAGTAACTGAAGCTGTGCGCCGGTCAGCAAAGGGTCTGTTCGGAATTCACACTCACTCTCGTCGCAGAGGTTGTTGACTATTGTCGCTCTATCATTAGTATCGATGATATCTCTCTTGGCGTTGCCCCATGAAATATTATTTCGGATTACCAGGTTTTCTATAAATCTGTGGTTTATATTGATGCCGTGCTGCTCGGTTATGCCGTAAATAGTGTTGTTGTAGACGTTGATGTCTCTGATGGTTGCTGTACTGCCATCCGGTGCATCAGGGTGGTGATAGAACTGGATCCCACTATTCTTGATACCGTTAATAACGTTGTTATAGATGTTGATATCCTCGACTATACTGGGCCCTTCGTTGACCACGTAGATACCCGTCTTATCGGCGTCATAAATGTAGTTGGAGTAGATATCTATGTTTCGGATAACAGGCACTGCGTAGTTAAATCCTTCTTCGATCCAATATCCACCTCCATCGAGATATATAGCATTATCTACGAAGTCATGAATAGTGTTGTGGTGTATTGTGCCATTAATGACTCCTTCTTTGAGGTCAATGCCTTCTGCACCCTTGGACGGGTCGCTCATGCGGTTATTTAGTAGCTCGTTATGGCCAACCTCAACGTTATAGACGCCGTTTGCTACAGTAATACATTCGTTGCTGCCCCCTTCAGTACAACGCTCTATTTTGTTGTTAGTAATGGTAATATTCCGTATATTATTAAGGTCCCCAACTGGCTGTCTGCCAGCCACTCCCCAGACAGAAATACCAGAACTTTGCGTATTATAGGTCCAGTTGCCATCAATGACTATATCTGTAGCAGGGGTGTTGGACGGATCATCAGACCCTATAACCCTGACACCATATCTACGATTGTCACTGTTCTGAGCATTCTGTATCTTGAAATCCCTAATTTCTATATGGCTAGCTCTGTCTATGAAGAAACCACCACCATCAATGATAGCTTTGTGTTTATCTCCTGGATAGGCAGAGATTACTATTGGGTTACCACTTTGTCCAGATTTAGTTATGTGTATAGCGTTCTTGCTTAGTGCTGCTTCTGTATATGTTCCTGCTTTAACGTATATGGTGTCTCCGGCATTAGCTACAGAGATAGCTTTAGCTATTGTTTTGTACGGGCTGTTTTCTGTTCCTGGGTTGGAGTCGCTAGCACTCGAATTAGAAGTGTCGACAAATACACCTAATAGGGTAGGTGGGGGTGGAGGTGGGGGTGGAGTATTTGGATCTGCGTCATCTGGGTCATCTGGGTTAGTTATGTCTGGTATTTCTGGGTTTACTGCTACGGGCTTGTCTACACTGTTAGATTTGGGGCTAGAGGTTACTACAGCTATCTTGTCTCCTGGAGCAGCACCACTCTCCAGGAAGGACTCTAAGGCGTCACCAGAAAGTACTACTGTGGTTTCATTTCCGTTCTCATCAACAACGGTAACCTTGTCTCCGTCAACGGAGACAATCGTTCCTACAAGAATATTATTAATAGCGAACTGTCTGAATGTTTCTAGTTCATCAAAAGAGAAGGTGTTTCTTACTTTGTTATCTACAGCAGTAGTGTTGGAGAGCAATGCGCCAACACCAAAGAAGAGTATAAGTATGGCTACAGAATAGTGGGCAGTCTTACGTTGTAGGCTAGGGAAGTAATATTGCAAGGAACGTATGACCTTAAAGCTAAATAATATGGACAACCCTGAAAATACCGCACCAGACACAATAGACACCCAAGGAAAGGTGGAGAAGAAAGAACTAAATTCTGTTAGACCAAACCTACCTAGTTCTAAGGCAAAGCCAAACACTACATCAGAGAAGACTAACCCTAGAAACAGTACTGCGAACATAGTGGATAGACACAGCAAGATAAAGTGTATTACTAGTCTGAGTGCTGGAGAGCCCACAGTAGGCATAGAAAAACGATGTTTTGACGAGGAATTAAAGCTCTCGCCGTCAAAATATACTCTTATCTGAGGTGCCTTGTGTTTGCCACTGTTATTTTGATTATTTATAGCCACAGCTTACTTTTTCTGAGCCCTAAATTCTACAATGACTACATTCTATTCGCATGTTATAGCTTTGGCTTCCTCTTTGGTTACCACGAACATCACTAAATGTACGTTCTCCAGCCCTTGTCCTTCTTTACCGGCTACTGGGGCGAACGAGAAATGGTCAACAGGATATTCTCTAGCGAGAAGCAATATAGTATTCGACAATGAATCCGGATCACTTTGAAGTTGTGCGATATTTAAATTATACTCAACAGCTATAACTTCGCCGTTAACTACGTCGTATATTGGGCCCTCGGGAATATCTTTTGGTAGTATGTACTGTTTACCTCTGTTTTCTACACACTCTTCAACGACTACCGCCTGTGGTGGCAGATTTAATAGTTTAAGTTCTTCAACAGTTTCGACAACTTCTCCATTTGATTTCCCAATAAAATAGGCTACGCCTAAAGATGCGACAAATAGCAGTAGTACGAAGAAAAGCGCTAAAAGTTTCTTTATAGAAAACTTTTTCACTTTTGGATGCTTATCATGACTTGACGGAGGAACTATTTGTTCGGATGTATCGCTTAAACTATCTGTACTTGGAATTGGTCCGACAATGTCTTGCGCTATAAAATTATTATTTTCACTTCCTGATTGAAAGCTTTCATCACGAGACAACGGTTTCTCGTCAGGTTTAACGTCACTAAACTCTGCAACAGCTATAGGAGGTTCAGGCTTAACTACCAAATCACTACCAGTGTTAGCGGACTTCGTTGGTGTTATTAGGTCTGTCGAATTTTCGTTATCCATAAGCATATGCATAATATCATAATGTCAATACAATCTCTAAAGTGTTAGAAAAGTTTTTGTATATCCGTAAGCTTTAGCATAATATAAGTAGTATCAGTAGGTCGGTGTGGGATATATAATTATATGAAAATTCAAAAACTATTAGGGAAAAATATATCTACCAAGATAATGGTATATTTTCTTATCGTTTCGATGGTACCCTTGGTAGTTTCAAGTGCTTTACTAGTCAGCTCTGCTAGAACACAGCTTCTAATAGCTGCGAGTACAAACCAGCAGGCTCTAGCTAGTAACCTAAGCGATAACGTGAGTAATTATTTATCTAACAATAAAATTACGTTGAACGGCATCGCAAAAGTATACTCAGCCGACTCAGGTAAATTAGGAGAAATAGGCAAAAATATTGCTGTTCTTTTTAGCCAATATTCAGACCTGAATCGCTTGGCAATATTAGATGGTAGTGGCCAGGAGGTAACTGCATACGACAGAAATGGGATATCTAGTAAATT
>JBLFWT010000019.1:0-13646 GCA_047611885.1 Saccharimonadales bacterium (SeqCode)
CACAGAATTCTGTCAAATTCATGATTTGTACAGAATTTAGCAGATGTCTTACTTGGGTCTATAGCAAGTATGGCATCTAGCGTTCGTTCAAATCTCGTTCCTGCTACCAAGATAAGACCGCCCTCATAGGGTGGTTTTTTCTTTACTATCCACCACCAATAGACACAACCTCAAAGATACAGTATTATTCAACTATGACAACACACACAAAACAACCCACAGAGAAGTATGATTCTAACCCGTTCACTTTATCATTTAAGGGATTCAGTCAATTCGTTGACTACGCCCAAGGCGTATTTATAGCAACAATCATCCTGAGCATACTAGGTTTTATTTTCAACATGGCCGGAAACCTTATTAGTGCCGTCGTGGACTCTAATTCATCGAGCTATGATTACGACACAACAACTTCTGCCTCGTCTTTATCAAACGATGAGACGACTTTGTCTATTGTATTGGTAATTATTGCTATTGTTCTCATCGCAACGATAGTTTTCCTTGCTTTATCTATAGTCATAAACGCTGTGTACAAAGGATTCGTGGCGGCAGGTACGGTTGCTGCAGCAGAAAAAAGGAAGATCAGCGTAGGCCAAGCTTTCTCTGAAATGGGATCTAGGTTTGGTGTTCTAGTATTTGCGATGGTGATAACATGGGCGAAAATTGTTGGAGGATACTTGCTGTTTATTGTACCTGGTATTAGGGCTCAGCTGAGATACCAACCGTTGGTGTACGTAATCATGTCTGACAAGAAACTCTCAGCAACTCAAGCAGTAGACAAGACTAAGTCACTATACGATAAGCACTTGATGGAAATACTAGGAATCAGCACAGTAGGTAGCCTGATCCCATTGATTGGACCATCTCTAACAGCTAGTGGATTATCACTAAGCGTCAAGCAAATTACTGAACATAAAGCGGCTGGCAAGCAGATGCCAAAAGCTCACATCCTTAACTACATAGGATTGATACTTGCAGGAGCATTGGTGATATTCGTGATCTTCATTGCCGGCTTAATTGCTATCCTTGCTGCCAACAGCTAGACAGACAATCATCTCCTACTAACTAGGTTTAGTTCAAGCTAGTTTTAGAGTAATATCCGCCGTTATTTAGATCCGGGCTATCTGAGTTTACTAGCTTATAGCGTACTTCGTAGCTAGTGCATTTATCTTCTATGCATCCTAACGGTCGATATTCGTATTCGCCGCCATCTGGTGCTACTAACGCGTCAGCCGGTACTCCAGGTAATACTACTGTACTAATTTCGGACGGGTAGGAGTCGTTGTCATTATGGTAGACCTCTAGATACTGGTAGATTGTATTCACGTCCGTTTTACCCTTTGTATCATTTGCAACTAAGTTGGCAGTACTAAAGCTAATCGCAATGAGTATTCCTATTAAGATTGCAGATAGCAGGCCAAACACAATATTCAGTATCAGCCCGATCTTGGAAAGTGTGTTCGATCTTCCCTCTTTTTTAGCTTGACTCATACCGATGAGTCCAAGGATGATCCCAATAAGCTGCATGTTTATAAAAGCCATAATAATACTGATAATACCCATGACATCGGTTTTATGCTCAGGCTTAGAATTTTGTTGTTGATCGTTACTAACTGATTGTTGCACCTGAGCTGGTTGCATTGTCTGATCAGTATTTTGCTGTGCAGGATGCAGTGGGACCGATGCAGGTTCTGCAGGAGTGCTTGCCAAATGCGGCAATGATGATTCAATTGGCTGAGGCGCTGCTGGTTCCGTATCTGGACTTGGTGCTTTCGGAGCCGTAGGTTGGCTACCGCTATTATTGTCTTCCATAGTTCTCCTCATTATCTTTGGTCTAATAATAGCATAAGGATTATATGAACCAGTCTCAAATAAAAAACTTCTTCGATGTTGACTGACCTTTGGCGACAATTGTCACCATAATCCATCGAAGAAGCTCTTTTTATCTACTTGATCTATATCTCGTAGATTATATCAAAAAGTTTAACTAATCTACTTTTTGAATCTTGCTGTTCGTAGCTCATTGCATTTTTCATCTTCATTATTTATTTCGCATCTATTAGTTCTACCTATTTCATACGCTGTGCTTAATCTTTATTACGGATTAAGTCCTAATGAAGTTTATTCCTTTCTTTTTGTCATCATTCTGCAGATATGATGTTAGTTATTTTTGTTTGAGTTGCGAGCAGTTTTATTTTGTATAAACAATCTATCTTTCAATACATTATTTGTATAAAACTAGCTCGTCCTAAGCAAAACTTGTTGTGGTCCCTGCCCCAGTTCCTTGATTCCTGAGAGTATGTATTTTTCGAATTTACTTCGAAAAATTCATTCAAGATTGGGTGGTGAGCAGCCAGAACGTTGGATTATTCCAGCGTCCTGCGCGATGAGAGGAGGATTCACCTCCTCTCATTACCCATTTGTGTTTAACAGAATGCGCATTCGCCGTCGTCTTTTTTAGCTTCCATCTTTTTCAAGATTGCAGCTGCTTCGTCGGCTTGTGCACTAGACTTATTTTTCTTAGAAGTCTTCTGTTCTTTTTGAGAGGTGTGCTTTGTTCCTAGTCCGAAAACCATTTTACTTCCGCTTCGCTATTCAAGACAAAACCTACGGTTTTTTCTCGACTCGCGGGACAGTGAAATAAATTCCCTGTTCCGGCTGCTCTTTATCCCTTTTAGGGCAGAGTAACGAATCCTTTCGTGTTATTTATTTTTGTTTTGTTGATTTTTGTTTTTTATAGAACTCTACATTTGTGTCGTTATTCTTATCTCAGGATGATGAGTGCTGCACTTTTTACTTGCCGTTGTAGCTGTGCTACTTGGGTGCCGTAAAAGATGTGGCATTTGTTATTCTGTGATTTGAATGTGACTTTCTTTTGTTGGAGTTCTATCTAACCAACTAAGCACTATTATAGCTTATGCTTTGATGAATGTCAATAGTATTTTATTTGTAACGTCCTACTGTTCGGGTCTATGCTGTACTTATTTCTGGCTGTATCAGCCTATCTAACACTGGGTTAACTAGCTTCATAGCAACGAACAGCAATATCGATCCAACTATCATAAACGTCCAGTCATGTGCAGCTAAAGGTCCTACGTTAAAGTAATTAGCAAACGCAGGTACATACAGTACTGAAAACTGTAGAGCTAATGATATCAACATAGCAACAGTAAGCATCGGATTAGATAGCCACTTAATCTTGTAGTCTGTCCGGATATCTACTAACCTAACTAGCTCATACACAACCATAGCTGTGAATGCAGCAGACACGGCTCCTGCTGTGCCTACACGGTCTAGGTTGTACCAGTACTGCACGAGCATAACTATTGTCATCAAAGCTCCGAAGACGAATATCTCTACCCATACACGCTTAGTCAGTATAGATTCTTGGAATCTAGCTGGCTTTGCCTTCAGCACATCTGACCTGGATGGATCAGAACCAAGTGCTACAGCCGGCAGTCCATCAGTTACTATGTTAATGAATAGTAGTTGGGCTGCCGTTAGTAGTAGGTTATTAAAGAATAATATCCCAAACAAGATCACTAGAACTTCTGCGATATTACAGCTGATCAAGAAGTTCACAAACTTACGAACATTATCGAAAATTCCTCTTCCCTCTTCTATTGCGTTAATAATTGTCACGAACTTGTCATCTAGCAGTATCAGGTCTGCGGCTTCTTTTGCTGCGTCAGTCCCATTAATTCCCATTGCAATACCTATGTCTGCAGCTTTAATAGCTGGTGCATCGTTCACACCATCGCCTGTCATAGCTACTTGATGCCCGTGGGCCTTCAGAGCTTTAACGATACGTATCTTATGTTCTGGGTTTACGCGTGCATATACAGATATACTTTCTACCTTTTCTTCAAACTCAGACTGAGTCATTGCTTCTAGCTCGACTCCGCTAATTGCTTCGCCTTGTATGCCTATTTCAGTTGCTACGGCTTTAGCAGTCTCAATGTAGTCACCAGTGATCATCACTACCCGCATACCAGCCTCTGACTGTACTCTGTGTATCACCTGCACCACTTCTTCTCGTGGAGGATCCATCATAGCCTGCAGGCCAATATATACTAGGTCCTTTTCGATCTCTTTAGCATTCTTCGGCTGAGCTTTCAGCTCTTTCTGTGCGAACGCCAAAACTCTTAGCGCCTTTGAACTAAGATCCTTGTTGATAGCCATTATCTCTGCACGATCCTTAGCGGTCATCGCTACTACCTTGCCGGCTGCATTTAGTCGCTTATTACATCGCTCCATCGTCGACTCTATTGACCCCTTAGCAGCTACAATATACCCTGTCTTTGCTTGGTGTACGGTACTCATGAACTTACGGTCACTAGTGAATGGTACTTCATCTACGCGCTTCATGGACTTCTGTAGCTTTTCGTAGTCATATTTGTTCTTAAACGCAGACACCAGTAGCGCACCTTCTGTAGGGTCACCGAAAACTGAATCTTCTTTCCACCTAGAGTTATTACATAAGGCACCTATTAGAAGTAGTTGCTCGTGAGCTTTTGATAGCTTCGAATTCTTGCCGCCAACTGTAAAGTCTCCATTTTTGGAGTAACCTCTACCACCTACTTGAACCATGCTGCCAGCAGCTACAATTTCTCGTACGGTCATTTCACCCTTGGTTAGAGTTCCGGTTTTGTCAGAACATATTACGTCAGTACTACCTAGCGCCTCTACTGCACTCAACTTCCTGACTAGTCCGTTTTTGCTAGCCATTCTCCTTGCGCCTAATGCTAGGCTGATCCTTACGACAAACGCTAATCCCTCTGGGATAGCTGCTACTGCCAATGCTACCGCTGCAGTGAAAGCAAATATAAGTCTCTGTAGCATGTCTTTATCGCGAGCTTCGTCTACTAGCAGCACTACTATAAGAAAGACGACTGCACAGATAACCAGTATCATCAGACCCAGTCTCTTGCCCAGCTCGTCCAGTTTACGCTGCATAGGAGTTACCTCTGCTTCTACATCGTTTACTAGGCTAGCAATCTTGCCCAACTCAGTGCCTTGGGCTGTTTCTACAACTACACCTTCTGCTGTTCCCTGAGTTACGAATGTCCCAGCGAAAACCATATTCTTCTGATCACCCAGTGACGCATCTTGCTTAATCAATTGTTCGTGTTTAGTGACTGGCAAGCTCTCACCAGTCAAGCTGGCTTCATTTATCTGCAGGCTTCTTACTTGGACTAGCCTAATGTCGGCTGGAATCTTCTGACCCTCTTCTAGAACCACTATGTCGCCCGGCACTACGTCCGCAGCATCAATCTCAATAACTTGTCCGCCTCGTCGCACCGTTGCTTTAGATCCAACTAGTTTCCTTAGTGCTTCTACTGTTTTTTCAGCCTTGTATTCGTTAAAGAATCCGATCATCGCAATCGCAACTACTATAGCTAGTATCAGCAGGGCTTCTTGGCCACCCTCTGACTCTTCTTCGTGAGCGGCTACAGATCCGCAAAGTCCACTGTCGTATGTTGGGTCTGTGTCGCATCTATTTATAACTTGCTCTCTGGTCAATCCATTCGTCGACTGACTAATCTCTGCGTCAGTAATTGCCTCACTACCTGTATTTTGACCAACTACTCCAACGCCCCATGACACTAGTGCTGCCACTAACAATATAATTACCAATACATCCTTAAACTGTCCGAAGAATAATGCAATTGGATTTATCTTTTTTGCGGCCTCTAATTCGTTATGGCCATACTTTTCAAGGCGATCTATAGCCTCGCTATCTGATAGCCCTCGTTCTAGTTCAACATTTTGCTGGTGTAATACGTCGTCTGCGTGCTCACGAAACCAAGTATTCATTTTTTAGTCATTGCCCCCTGTTTACTCACATGTTATAGTTATTTTAAAACATAAGCAATTAATTTTGGTGGATAAAAACAATGAATACTTTATTACAGATCGCAGCAAACGGAACAAGTGACATAGAGGGTGATATCAAGGCATTTAGCCTAAAGGTAGTGATGATTGCATCTCTACTACTGGTCGTATTGCTTCTATCGGCTTCAGTCGTCGTCAAGAACAAGAGATACAAGATCCTCAAGATGCCGTTTTTTGTAGCTATAGCATCAACAATCATACTGCCGTCCCTGCTATTGATGGGATCAACTGTATATATAAACACAATCAGTGAATCTGGTGGACCTGTGCACTGGCATACAGATATAGAATTCTGGGTTTGTGGCGAAGAAATAGAGCTAAGAGATCCTTACGAATTCTTGAGTAATAAAATTGGGACGTCAACTTATCATGAACATGACGACAAAAGAATACACCTAGAGGGCGTTGTCATAGAAAAAGAATATGACGCAAGCTTAGAAAAGTTTATGGACGTAACCGATGGAAAAATATCAAATACAGAACTTGTGATACCAACTGATGATAGTATATTCGAAAACGATACTGATGGTGACACTACTAGGGGTAATGAAAATGTCGTCAGAGACTATTTACAGAGAGACGCAAATGGAAAAGCAACTATAGCTGTAGAAAACGGCAAAAGCTGTGGCAACAATGAAGAGGCAGAGGTACAAGCCTTCTTGTTCAGATTCAATAAAGAAAATGACACCTACGCTCAGACTAAGCTGGAAGAGCCCGCAAGGTATATCATGCGCGATGAGTCAGTTGTTCCTCCAGGGGACTGTGTAATTGTAGAATTTGATACTTTCAAACAGTCAACAGACAAGCTTTGTCAGCAATATGGAGTGAGAGACCGGGACCGATGCACGGAATTCGGCGTGACTACTTATAACGCAGATTTATGCTCTTTTAAACAAATCGTTACCGAAGGAGGAACACTTTAATGTTAGATTTACCTCAAATATCCATAGTTTTAGGTGCGGCTGCAATTGATTCCATAAACCCATGTGCAATCGGAGTTTTGATACTTATGGTTTCAATAATACTCGGCCAAGGAGGGTCCACAAAACGGCTCTTACAAGTCGGAAGTGCATATATATTTGCAATATTTGCTACGTATCTAGTGGCAGGACTTGGGTTAATTTACTTTTTCTCCACTATACCTATCGTTCTGGCTGAATACCTCAGTATCGCAGTTGGTGCTCTGGTTATCTTCGCCGGTGTACTAGAAGTAAAAGATTTCTTTTGGTACGGCAAAGGATACAGTTTGCAGATACCTAAGAAATACGCTGATAAGATCCATGATTGGTCCAAGACAAACAAAAGCATTTGGGGTGTTATGTTGCTGGGAGCATTTGTTGCAGCTGTTGAATTGCCCTGCACTGGTGCCCCATACTTGGCAATACTCACAATACTGCGTATAGATTTCACTATTTGGGCATTCTTACTACTGGTTCTATACAATCTAGTGTTTGTATTACCACTGATAGTGATACTTATAATGGTGGCAACAGGGACAAAGATAAGTGCAGTCAGCAAGTGGAAAGAAGATTCGAAAGGCAACATGCGTCTTGCAATGGGACTTATGTTTGTAGCACTTGGTTGGATATTAATACTAATAGCAAATGGAACGATTAACTTCGGATAAGGAATAGAATGAAGACTGAAGATAGAAGATTGAAGAGCAAGAACAGTGGAGCATCAGCGCATGCATCTATGCCTAATCTCCATACCCCAATCTCCAATCAACTCTATAGGGGGGCTTTGTGAAGCATATTGTAAAGCGTCACGGCCACACAGAACCCTACGATGATCGCAAGGTCTACGCAGCTGTATTCGCAGCGTGTCAATCAGTACGCGAGCCTGTAGGGAGTTCAGAGTTGATTGCCGACAAGGTAGTCCATGATGTAGCTCATTGGATAGAGAAAAAACATGAAGTAACAAGCAATGACATTCGCAGAGAAGCTGCTAAACATTTAACAGCATATCATCCGGATGCTGCGCATATGTTATTGCATCATAGAGTAGTTTGGTAACAGGAGTAAATGGGTGGTCTATAAAACAAAACACATCAAACCGAAAACTGTCGATTACGACGCTATAATTATTGGATCAGGATCGGGTGGTGGAGTAGCTGCGCACACTTTGCAGCGAAAAGGACAAAACATAGCTGTCGTTGAGCAGGAAAAAATAGGCGGCGAATGCCCTAACTACGGTTGCATCCCTACTAAAGCGTTATTACAAAGTGCTGACACACTCAACACTATTAAACGTGCAGCAGACTTTGGTATCAAAGTAGGTAGCGTTAGCGTTGACCACAAGGCCTTGAAGGCGTGGAAGAACAAAGCAGTCAGGAACACAGGCACATCAGAGGGTGAAGAGGCTTTTGCCGCTGACGGTATTACTGTGCTAAAGGGCCATGCGCACTTTATAGATCCTTGGACTGTTAGCATAAAAGGGCGCAGATTCACTGCTAATAAGTTCTTAATAGCCACAGGCACGCATGACGTTGTTCCGCCTATCCCTGGCCTAAAGGAAACAGGTTTTATTGGATATAGACAGGCTCTAGACCTAGAACAACACCCTAAAAAGATATTTATCATTGGCGGCGGAGCTATTGGGTGCGAGTTTGCACACATATTCTCCTCTTTCGGTAGTGAAGTTCACTTAGCAGAGTTCGCACCTAGACTGATCTACAGAGAAGATCCAGAAATTGGTGAGCTGATGGCTGCAGTATTTGAATCAAACGGTGTAAATGTATATACAGATTCACGTGTAGTAAGTGTGCAGGAAAAAGGTGGCAAAAAAGAAGTAACATACAACCATAATGGCAAGAACACTAAAGTATTAGTAGATGAGATTCTACTAGCTGCCGGCAAAGCACCTAACACTGACATAGGGCTAGATAACGCTGGGGTAGACCACGATAACCATGGAATAAAAGTAGACAGGTTTATGCAAACAACGGCTCCACACATCTTTGCTGCTGGTGACGTAACTGGTAAGTACATGTTCACCCACGTTGCTGGGTACCAGAGCAGGATCGCAGCGCAGAACATGTGCAGCAGCCTAAAACATCAGGCAGACTACCATGCTGTACCTCGATGCGTATTTATATCCCCAGAAATTGCAGCAGTTGGTGCCACTGAGGAAGAGCTTAAAGCTAAGAATGTTAAATACCAAGTTGGTGCAGTTCCGTTAAGTATCGTCAGCAGAGCAAATACTGCCCAAGAAGACACAGGATTCGTTAAGATTTTAGCTAGTAAAACAGGAGTAATATTAGGTGCTAGCATAGTAGCCCCTCGCGCAGGAGAGTTGATTCATGAGCTTACATTAGCCGTACAATGGCGCATGAAAGCATCAAAGATCCAGTACACGATACATGCCTTCCCTACTTGGTCACAGGCTGTGCGCATGGCTGCAAGCAAGATAACTTGTCGATAATCTACACCTTACATAGCTAATCTACTTAATATGTTGTTATTTTTGTCAATTTGTACTATAATGACGACAGCAAAAGTTAAAAGAGTGAACAGTATAATTACGAAGAAGATTCAATACGTTACAATTCCTCAAACACAGGTCGATTTGCATAAGACAGGTAACAATAGAGGAATCTAAGTAACATGGCATTTAAACTATTTGTAGGTGGTCTTCCATTTTCTACAACTGACGACGAACTACAGACTGCATTCGCAGACTTTGGTACAGTTGCAAGCGCTAAAGTTATCACAGACCGCGAAACAGGCCGCTCACGCGGATTCGGTTTCGTTGAGTTCGAAAGTGATGACGAAGGTAAAGCTTCAATCGACGGACTAGATGGCAAAGAGCTAGGTGGACGAACAATCCACGTGAGCCAAGCCCGCGAACGTCAATAGACAGTAACCGTTAACCCGTAGCTTAGCTACAGGTTGGTAGGTAACTATTAAAACACCTTGAGTAATCAAGGTGTTTTTCTTTTTGTTATCTAGATAAATCTATAACTAGATAGTAACTATACATTGTATAGTTACTATTTAACTTGCTTTATTCCTTTCCTTAATTATTTTACGTCGCTCAAATTCAGTAAATCCACCACGTACACCAATCCTTTCTATAGTACCGGGATTTATGGCACTTTCTAAGCAGTCATCTTTTACGACACAGGTTCTACATACTGCTTTGGCTGCTTTTTCTGTTGCTTTATCGCCTCGCTCAGGCATGAACATTTCCGGTGGCATGCCTAGGCACGCTCCTTGGGCCTGCCATGGTTCTACATCTTTTGATACTTTGGTTTCACCTACAAGAATTGGGCTTCCTCTCCCGGGCATTGGAAGTTCTGCCGTACTTTGGTAGAATTCAGAATTTGTTATCTCTAGTGTCCTAGTATTGCTCATTTGCGACATACTACTTCTCCTGTATTAGTTCTACGCATTATATTAAGTGTAACAGGACTATTCCTATTTGAACATTACAGACTTTATTCTAAAGCATAAATGTGTTCTCAAGTTATTCTCAGGTAACAATATATAATGATACATATGAGAATACTAGTTGTCGAAGACGATCACAAAATAGCCAATGCTCTTAAGCAAGGATTAGAACGGCAATCGTATGCTGTCGATGTAGCCTACAATGGGGACGATGGGCATTCTATGGCAACTACTGAACCATACGATCTAGTTATATTAGACCGTATGTTACCAGGCAGCGTGGACGGTATAGGGATATTGAAGTCATTACGAGATTCTTCAATTCACACCCCTGTCCTGCTACTTACAGCCAAGGACCGTGTCCTGGACCGTGCAGAGGGGCTGAACGCTGGAGCAGACGATTACTTGGTTAAGCCTTTTGCATTTGTTGAACTAATAGCTAGGGTACGCGCATTACTACGTCGCCCGCAAGAGTTCAGTGGCGTAAATACAGTCTACAAAGATCTGGAGCTTGATCGTGATACGTTCACTGCATTAAGAGACGGCAAGTCAATTGAATTAACAGCCAAAGAGTTTGCGCTGATAGAGTATCTAATGAGCCAACCAGGTAGAATAGTAACAAAGGACCAAATAATGCAGCATGTGTGGAACTACGATTCAGACATTCTACCCAATACCGTAGAGGTCTATATTGGCTATCTACGTGCCAAATTGGATAAACCTTTCGCGGATAAACCCAACCTTATCAACACGCGTCGTGGGTTCGGCTATTATTTTGGGGAAAAGAATACAACTAACGCAAAATCAGAGAAATAATATGCCAAAACCAAACATCTTTCACAGCACTTCTATAAAATTAACTACCGTTTACTTGTTGATCATAATGTTCATCAGCTTGATTTTTAGCGTTGTTTTATACAATATATCTTCTACCGAACTTGAGCGAAGTGTACACAGACGTACAGGAGAAGTCGGGAAAATATTAAAACTCAGGAACCCAGACTTAGTTGATGATTTATTAACTGAGCAAGAAGAGGCCATAAGTGAGGGCAAAAATCGTATTAAAGCAAATTTAATAATTGTTAACGCTTTGATACTTGTGTTCGGTGGAGTGTTAAGTTACTACCTGGCTAGAATGTCACTAAAGCCTATTGAGGAGGCACACGAGTCCCAAAGTCGCTTCACAGCCGATGCATCTCACGAACTCCGGACACCGATAACTGCAATGCGTGTCGAGACTGAGTTATCACTGTCTGACAAGAAATTGACTCTACCAAAGGCCCGCAAACAGCTCGTTAGCAACATTGAGGAGCTAGATAAACTAACTATTTTATCGGAAAGCCTGCTTAAGCTAGCACGTCTAGACAACAATGGATTGGAAAAGGATAATGTGTCCTGCGCACATGTCATAGAACAAGCCATCGACCGAGTTCTTAAAAAAGCTGAACAAAAGAAACAAATAATATCGACTAAGAACCTTAGCGACGTAGATATGACAGTAAATCAACAATCTATAGTTGAAGCATTGGTAACCATCCTCGATAACGCTGTAAAATACAGTCCTGAAAAGTCCGAAATTAAAGTACGCACGGAAACATCGAAAAAAAGCATAGCGATATTAATCTCGGACAAGGGTATTGGGATTCGTGCCAGCGAACTACCGCATATATTTGAGCGGTTCTACAGAGCCGATTCTTCAAGAACACAAAGCTCTGAGCATGGCTACGGTATAGGACTATCTATTGCTAAATCTGTTGCCGAAGCTCATGGCGGAACAATCGAAGTGTCCAGCGCTCAGAAAAAAGGTACTACCTTTATTTTCACGCTACCTCTATAATTAGCTTCATGGATATAAACCCAAAACTAGATGAAATCAAAGATTGTCTGTACCGAGTAGCTGTTAAGGCAATCGTTATAAGGGATAGAAAAGTGTTATTGGTCATGGACGACGGAGACACTGCTTGGTGTTTACCGGGTGGCGGGATAGATCATGGAGAAAATCTAGAACAGGCACTCAGGCGTGAACTTGCTGAAGAAGTCGGCATCACTGAAGCCGATGTAAAAACTAATGGCAAAATAACTGGTGTGATTGTAGGTCATACCAAATCAGGCATCCCAAGATGTAATATTCATTTCCGTGTGAATATTACATCTGAGAACCTATCAGCTACTGAAGAAACCGTAAAACTAGAATGGATACCTATTGCAGGCCTAAACAACTTAGAATTCGATGCATCTGCTGGCCCAAAATCAGAAGTAATCAAACTTATAACAGGGTAACTACGCCCTACCCTCTCACTCCTCAGGTTACACTCAGCAACTGCACAGTATAATCAAAGCAAGAACTACTAAGATAGAGTCAGTTCAATGAAATCAGCGATACATGAGCGCGGCAATTAGCGGATGAATCAGCTGCAATCAAAGAACTATCAATAGCAACTAACCAGAAAGTATATAAAAGAAATGAATGTTACAAAAGCAGCAACAACAGCAGGTGTAGGAGCAGCAATAGTTGTCGGATCAATGTTTGCAGTAACTGCAGCAAGTGCACAGAGCTCAGACAGACGAGCAGAATTAGTAGATCGACTAGCGACTGAACTGAATGTAAACTCAGCAGACGTACAAGGCGTGTTTGATGAACTGAAGGCAGAACACAAGGTAGAACGTGCAGCAAGTGCTGAAGCACACCTACAGTCATTAGTAGACGCTGGTACTCTCACAGAAGCTCAGAAGGCTGATCTGGAAGGATTCCAAGAAGCTAGGCAGAGCCTGAAAGAGTCTCTAAAAGACCAGGATCTATCTAAAGACGAGATGAAGGCTCAGTTCATGGAGATGAAGGCTGAAGTCGAAGCTTGGGCAGACGCAGAAGGCCTAGACCTAGACGACATCCGACCTGAACGTGATGGTGAGCACCGTAAAGGACGACGTGGATTCGGTGGTGAAAAGCCAGACCACGCAGAAACTACAGACGAAGGATAATTCTTCTCTAACTAAATACACTCTAAACACTCTCTAGATTAAGCACCTAATTGCTACCCGGCTAGGTGCTTTTTCTTTTGCTATGGGTGTATACTATAGTTAAATGACAACATCAAAATCGGTTATAAGAACCTACTTAACATTAACTATCTTGGCGACTATGTCCGGCTCACTTATATGGGGTATCAATACCTTGTTCCTGCTCGATGCGGGCCTCAGCAATACCGAAGCTTTCGCAGCCAACGCCTTTTTCACATTAGGAATGATGATGTTCGAAATACCTACAGGAGTAGTAGCAGACTTACGTGGCCGACGTCTATCATATTTACTTGGTGCGACTACACTAACCGTGACGACGTTCTTATACTACCTGCTTTGGGTCCA
>JBLFWT010000020.1:0-13332 GCA_047611885.1 Saccharimonadales bacterium (SeqCode)
GACTCTAGTTGTCACTATATTGATGACTTTCTTTCGCCCGCATTCACGGGTGATAGCCGTTATCTCGCTTTTGAATACGAGTTGCATTAGCTAATATCCTACACCGTTACTGTTTGCTGATCAAGCAGCATAGCGGCTACTTCGTCTATTAGCGGCAGCGGCATGCCTTGCCACATGGATACAACTCGACCGTCATAGGCGGTCGCGATGAATGCCGGATAGTCCATAACACCGTACAGTGCTGCTTCTGCTGCTCCTTCTCTAGTATCAATGTCGAGCTCATGCAAAGTCTTTCCCGGGTATCTTCTATTTAGGGTCTCAATAAACTCAGATACAGCCCTTGCTCTATCGCTCCGTACCCTATATATAACCACCAATCTCATTACCATTAGCATATCACACCAAATAATATTGAGCCATCCTAGCAACGGCCGTAGTAGTCGCTACTAAAGCAAATCAGATCCAATAACAAAATCCCCTCTTTCTTGGTTGTTGCCAGTCGATTGAGGGGACCTAAGTTACGTGATGCTCTGCTCTGGGTGCTATGAGCAGCCAGTAGTTGAGCCACATGATGTACAGACATAACAGCTACCGCTTCGTTGAGTCTGGTTTCCGCAGTTGTAACACATTGGTGCTTGTACACTTGAGTTTGCTTGTGACACTACTGGCTTCTCGGGCGCAGCTGGACTACTGAACTGTAAGTGCTCCTGCTTCAACTCTACTGTACTCTCAATAACAGCTGGTTTTGGCTGTTCTTCGACAGTACTTTCTACAACAACATCATCTAAACTAATCTGTTCCGTAGGCATATCTTCAATGTTCGCTAGGCCTAGCTCTAGCTGGTCGTCGAAGCTTAGATAGCTCTTCGCAAGCCGCCTAAATATGTAGTCAATGATAGAGCTAGCTGTCCGTATATCTGGATCATCCGTGATTCCAGCCGGCGCAAAGCTAACGCTAGTCATACCCTTTACGTAGACCTTTAGTGGGACACCGTGTTGCAGTCCGTAGCTTACAGATCTACCGAATGACTCCATTAGGCCTGATAGTGTTGAGCCCATCTTTGCTGTGTTCACAAACAATTCTCCTGGTTTGCCATCTTCGTACTCACCAACCGTCAGGAATCCTCTGAGCTCAGCGATAGTGAACTGGTAGGTCTTACTGTTCCTTACTTTGGGTAGAGATCTTCTGATTGCGATTCCTGACACTGGAGGCTTAACGATCTCTTCAATAGTCTGCGATGCCGCGGCTGCGTTATCTTCTTCTGCGCCCTCTTTTTTAGCCATTGATAATGGCTGTGCAACCTTACAGTTGTCTCTATAGATAGCTACAGCCTTGATCCCTAGTTTCCATGCGTCCATATGAAGTTGTTCGATATCTTCTAAGGTTGCTTCTTCAGGCATGTTTACTGTTTTACTTATAGCACCGGAGATGAACGGCTGTACAGCACCCATCATCTTGGCGTGACCAAGGTAATGGATAGAGTTGTCGCCCATTGAACACGCAAACACATTTACGTGTTCTTGCTTAAGAGCTGGAGCTCCTAAAATAGTTTTCTCTGTATCTATGTATGCAATGATGTTTTCAACCTGCTTTGCAGTGTACCCGAGAGTCTTCAGAGCTCTAGGCACTGTCTGGTTAACGATACTCATCGTTCCGCCGCCTACCAACTTCTTCACCTTAACCAAACCTAGGTCTGGCTCAATCCCTGTCGTATCACAGTCCATCATCAGTCCAATTGTACCTGTAGGTGCAAGAACTGAGGCTTGAGAGTTACGCACTCCGAACCTAGTTCCAAGCTCTACGGCCTCATCCCAGGCCGCTGCAGCTGCACTAAGTAGCTCTTCTGAAACTAACGACGCATCTATATCAGAAACAGCATCACGGTGCTTCTTAAGCACTCTGAGCATGCCTTGCTTGTCCTTGCTATACCCTGCAAACGTACCAACCTTGTTAGCTATCTTTGCACTGCTTGCATAAGCGTGTCCTGTTAGCAGCGCAGTTACAGCGGCAGCTTGTGCTCGACCTTCTTCTGAATCGTATGGCAATCCTTGCGCCATCAATAACGCGCCTAGGTTAGCATACCCAATTCCAAGCTCTCTATAAGCTTTGGCATTCTTACCGATTGTAACTGTTGGGTAGTCTGAATATCCAACAAGTATTTCCTGTCCGGTGAAAACGATCTCGACAGTATGTCGGAATGCGTCTACATCAAATGTTCCATCTTCTCGCAAGTATTTAAGTAGGTTTATACTGGCTAAGTTACATGCAGAGTTGTCTATGTGCATATATTCGCTACAGGGGTTAGATCCGTTAATCCTACCTGCATTCGGCGTAGTGTGCCAGTCGTTAATAGTAGTGTCATATTGCACTCCTGGGTCTGCACACTCCCATGCTGCTTGTGCGATTTGTCTCCAGATATCACGTGCCTGCACTTGTTTTACTGACTTGCCCGTAGTTACAGCGTTCAGGTCCCATGTTTCATCGTTTTCTACTGCTTGTAGAAATTCGTCGGATACACGTACGGAGTTGTTAGCGTTTTGATACTGTACAGAAAATATGTCTTTTCCATCTAGACTCATATCGAATCCAGCCTTCTCTAGTGCTCTAGCTTTTCGCTCTTCGATAGCTTTACACCAGATAAACTCTTCTACATCAGGATGATCTACGTTAAGCATAACCATCTTTGCCGCTCTCCTAGTCTTTCCGCCACTTTTAATCGCACCAGCTGAAGAGTCAGCTCCGCGCATAAAGCTTAGAGGACCAGATGCAGTACCAGCACTTTTACCAAGACCTTCGTAAGAAGACCGGACAGCACTCAAGTTAACACCAGAGCCTGATCCACCCTTGAAGATCATTCCCTCTTCTTTGTACCAGTTCAAGATTGAACCCATTGTATCTTCAATGCCTAGGATGAAGCATGCGCTAGCTTGCTGAGATCGCCCCGCAGCACCAATGTTGAACCATACCGGTGAATTGAACGATGCTCTCTGAGTTACAAGTATAAACTTCAACTCTTCTCTGTATGTTTCGGCTACAGTTTCTGAATCGAAGTACCCTTCCTGCATTCCCTGTCTAGTGATAGTGTCGACGACTCTATCTATAAGGTGTTTTAGCGACGATTCTCTGTCAGCTTCACCTGGAGTACCCGTAAAGTACTTTTGAGAGACAATGTTGATTGCATTAATTGACCAGCCTTGTGGAAATTCAACTCCTAGCTGCTCATACACTTTTTCTCCGGTCATAGGGTTCATTAGAACCGAATCACTTATTGCCCAATCCATAAGATCGTAGGCTTTTTCATTAGTTTTAGTAAATCGTCTTGATAGTTCAAGACTAACAGTTTGTGACATAGTACCCTCTCTTTTATTAGTTTTTGTTTAGAGTTAGTAATACTACCCCTTCGTCTCTCTGTTGAAAGGGTTGGACTACTAGCTCTCAGTCGAACACAATTTTTACGAGTGTCCAGCTGAGAACCAATAGGCTCTTACTTGTATGTTTTTAAATGGCTTTTTATTTCTGATAGCTCTTTTTCAAAACTAGCTATATCTTTGAATCGTCTATATACACTTGCGAATCGTACATATGCAACTTCATCGATATTTGCTAGCTCATCCATAATTAGCTCGCCTACTTTATTTGTTGGGATCTCTGTCTCGCCGCAAGAGTACAGAGCCTTCTCGACATCATTCACGATTTTATCGATCTGAATAGTCGTTACTGTAGTTTTCTCGCATGCCCTGTATAGTCCGCCTAATAGTTTTTCTCTATTGTAGAGCTGTCGTGTACCATCGTTTTTGATGATAACGAGCTGTGGCTTCTCTATACGCTCATAGGTTGTGAACCTGTTTTGGCAAGCAATGCACTCCCGTCGCCGTCTGATCGCGTCACCTTCTGTGACGTCTCTAGACTCTATAACTTTTGTATCAGTTTTATGGCATTGGTTACAGCGCATTTATTCTACTTTCCCTTTTATGTTTTAAGGCCTTGATCACTACATGTAGCGTTCATACTTATAAATATACCGCTATTTGTAGCGTTTTACAATCTATTTAGGTTGTAATAATCATGACAGAGTTGAACTGTTCTAATCTGTTTTTTCTTGCGTTTTTTCTGTTTTATTTCGTTTAAAGCGTCTTAGAAACGATGGTTTTTCTAGTTCTTCGTCACTATTTTCTTCATCTTTTTCTGAATCATCTTCAGGAAATTTTTTATCTTTATCCTGATCGTCGTCTGATGAGTCGGAGTCCGAAGAGCTCTCATCGTCAGATGACTTAGCTGAATCTAAGCTCCATATAGAGGGCGCGTCAGAGTCAGGCTTGAAATCACCCAGTCCTCCGTCAGCGTTCTCTGAGGAATCTAGATCCATATCTACACTAGAGATATCAGAATCTATATTTTCACCACCTTCACTACCACTGGAGCGTTCGTCGTCACTCATAGAGCTGACTGTGCCGCTACCTACTGAACTCGCTGTTGACCTTGAGAAATATGAAGCGTCAAAACCTGTCGCTACAACAGTAACAATGATCTCACCATCTAGTTCTTCGTTTATTGTCGCTCCGAAAATGACGTTCGCACTAGGGTCGGCTGCAGCAGTAATAGTTTCTGCTGCTGCGTTGATCTCGTGCATAGACATATCGTTGCCACCAATAACATTGAACAACACGCCTCGGGCTCCGTCTATAGATACTTCTAGTAGTGGAGACTCGATTGCTTGCTTAGCTGCTTCTATGGCTCTGTTGTCGCCTGATGCTCGTCCGATGCCCATTAATGCACTGCCAGCTGACTTCATAACAGCCTTAACATCCGCAAAGTCGAGGTTGATTAGTCCGTGAACTGTAATCAAGTCAGATATCCCTTGAACACCTTGTCTCAAGACGTCATCCGCAACCTTAAATGCTTCTAGTAGAGGGGTTTTCCTGTCTATGGTCTGGAGTAGTCTGTCGTTTGGAACAATAATAAGTGTATCGACTTTACTACTTAGGCTCTGAATAGCCTCGTCTGCATTCTGCTTTCGTTTCTGACCTTCAAACGCGAATGGCTTTGTAGCAAAACCTACAACAAGTGCCTTGCACTCTTGAGCGATCTCAGCAACTATATGCCCAGCACCGCTCCCTGTACCGCCACCTGCACCAATAGTGACGAACACCATATCTGCACCTTCAAGTGCTTTTTTGATGTCTTCTCTAGACTCCTTGGCTGCTTTTTGGCCAACTGATGGATCAGCGCCTGCGCCTAGTCCTCTAGTTGTCTCTTTGCCGATGTGTATTTTAACTGATGCTTTTGAGTGATGAAGTGCCTGAGCATCGGTGTTAACTGCGATAAATTCTACGCTATCTACCCCTGCTTCAATCATACGATTGAGAGCTGCCCCTCCTGCTCCTCCAACGCCAACAACTTTAATTCGTGCGAATGTTTCAATAGCTGGTGCGACCTGTGGCATGATTTCCCTCTCCTCGTTATATAGATTAAGTATACAGAACGAAGAGGCTAACCTGCAATCAAAAAACTAATTAAAGTTACTTTTTTGGTCTAATTCTTCGAATTAACTTGCTCATTGTGTTTAAAGCACCGTTGTAAGCAGTAATATTCGACCCTGTAGATTGACCATCCAAAAGCATGTCTAGCAGCATCAACCCTATAGGTGTAGCATACGCTATGTCGCTAGCGATGTCAGATAGGCCGCTAACAGGCAGGAGTTCGCCTTTTTTGGCAGGTAACTCTAATTTATCTTTCGCAAAGTTTGCTAGTCCATTAATTTTTGACCCACCGCCAGTAAACACTACTCCACCTGGTAGTTTTTTAGCTCGGCCAATCTTCTTCAACTCTTTGTTTATTAACTCTAGCAACTCTTCAATCCTAGCCTCTACGACCATATGTACGTCTTCTGCGTTAAAAGTATGCTGCTCTTTGCCGATTTTAACTGAAGCTGTCGCTCTAGATGGAGATTTAAGTGTGGCGTGACTTACTTTTATAGCTTCTGCTATGTCTAAGTCGGTCTTTAGGCCTATTGCTAGGTCATTTGTTACATGCACACCGCCTACGGGTATAACAGCCACGTGCTGGACCTCTCCGTCCTCCACTACTATTAGATTAGTAGTGCCTGCACCTATATCAATAACTGCTGTGCCTGCTTCTCTCTGCTGTCGTGTCATGACTGCTTCTGCTGAAGCCAGTGATGAAACTGTTCTGTGCTTTATCCTAATAGATGCTTGCTCAAGTGCCTGTTCTAAACTGTTAAGGTTAGGGACCGATGCTGTAACTATATGCGTGTCTACTTCTAGCCGAACACCTTGCATCCCTACTGGGTCTTTGATGTTTCCTTGACCGTCTAATCTGTATGCTTTAGGAAATACTTGGATAATCTCTCTGTTAGCTGGCATCTTCATTACTGATGCAGCTTCTTCGACACGAAGCCTATCTTCGTCTTGTACTTCTCTGTTAGCAGCGCTTATCGCTATAACACCCTTGGAGTTTAGTCCCTCTACATGAGATCCGTTGATATTAACTGTTGCGCTACGAATAGTTCGCCCAGATAATCGCTCTGCATCTGTTACGGCCTGGACTATTGCGTCCTTAACCTCGTCTGCATGGGCTACAACTCCTCTACGCATACCAGTGGTAGCCGTTTCGCTATGTCCTATTATTTCAGGGGCGCCTTGTTCGTCTACAGAGCCTACTACACACCTGACAGCTGAGCTGCCAATGTCGATTCCGATAAAGTATGGTGCTATTGATGTATCGCGCATTGAATGCATTATACCGCTTATTCTATTGACGTAGCAACTACTTAGAGCTATTTGATAAAAGTATTAAAGTCTTGTGAGTATTTCAGCGCCTTGATCGGTCACTAAAATGGTGTCTTCAAAGTGTGCAGATAGCGATCCATCCCTGGTACGGATTGTCCATCCGTCAGGGTCCATTACCACTCGCCAGTCTCCTAGGGTAGACATTGGTTCGATAGCTATAGTCATACCAGATTTCAACATAGGACCAGTTCCGGGAACTCCTTGGTTAGGGATTTCAGGTTCTTCGTGGACGTTATGCCCAACGCCGTGGCCTACTAAGTCCCTAACTATGCCGTATCCCTTCTCATCTAGGGCTCTTTGAGCTGAGCTAGCTATATCACCTACTGTACAGCCGTCTTTAACCACGTTGATTGCATCGTCCAGTGATCTCTGGGTTGCTGTTAGTAGACTCCGTAATTTACCTGATACCTCTCCGACTACGAAGGTTCTAGCGGCATCTGTAACCATCCCCTTGTAGATAACACCAAAGTCGAATCCAATAACATCCCCATCTTTAAACGGAGTATCATTCGGGATACCGTGCACGACAGCATCATTCAAACTGATGCATACTGACCCAGGAAAGCCTTGGTAGCCTAGGAATGCTGGTGCACCGCCTAATTTCTTGAGTTCTCTAGAGGCCAGTTCATCGACTTGTTTCCCCGTAACACCGACATCTACGAATGCCTCAATTTTTTGAAGAACAGTCGCTAGCATCTTTCCACTTTCGCGGATTGCCTCTATCTCTGCAGCTGTTTTTACTTTGTTATACATGTTCTACTTCTCTAAGAGGGGTATGATTTGCTTGAAAACGTCATCTGGCGCTAGTTCGCCATTGATATCATGGACTGGAATTCCGTGATCTTCGAAACTAGATATAATTGGCAATGTAACCGCTCCGTACTCCCTAAATCGTTCTGCGATAGATTCTTTAGTATCGTCATGTCTACCTCTGTCAAGAAGTCTTTCTATTACCACTTCTTCATTGGCTTTTATGTGAAGTACGTTGGTGATATTGATAAGCCCTGCCTTATGCTGTGCGATTAGCCATTCAGCTTGAGGCGCAGTCCTAGGGAATCCATCTAAGATAAACTCCTCGGAAGTATCAATCATGTGGAATATTCTGTCAGCCAGACCAATCATCTCTGAATCATCCAGTAGCTTCCCTGAAAGCATCTCGCGCCTTCGCTGACCCGTAACCAACATTCTTAAGAACTCACCGGTAGATAGCCACGGTAGCGCCAGTTCATCAGCAACCCTACGACCCTGTACAGACTTACCTGCTCCTGCGACACCCATTAGTACTATCATTAGCTTATTCTGCTCCCTATTAATCTAGCGAGCATCGATCCCTCGACTTCTAAGCCTTTAGACTTGATATGTCCGATCATTTTGCCCATATCTTGTTTTTGTATACTCTCTAGTGACATTTCTGCCATTGCTTCATCGATTAGCTTCTCTACGGTAGGTTCGTCTAGTTGAGCTGGCAAATACCCGTCGATTGTCTGCTTCTCGGATAATTCTTTAGCCGCCATCTCTGTATTTCCGCCTTTTGTGAAAAGCTCCACAGAGTCTTGGCGTTTCTTGGACTCTTTTCTGAGGACAGCAATAACTTCTGGATCTGATAGTCCTTCTTCTCTTTTATTCGCTGCTACTTCTGCATACAAAATAGCGCTCTTTAGTCCACGCAATAACTCCACTCTAGCTGCTTCCCTAGAAATCATAGATTTCTTCAGGTCTGCGTTTAAAGTGTCTTTAAGCATTATTTTTGGCCGAGACGGATCTTGTTTAGCTTTATAGCTTTGCGCTCTCTTCTAACGATAGCTTTCGTACGTCGGTCTCTCTTACTCATAGGCTTCTCGAAGTGTTGTGCTTGTTTTGCAACTGCGACTACACCTGATTGCTGTACTTTGCGAGAGAATCTACGAATTAAGTTCTCGGTAGGTTCTTTAGCGTCTTTTTTAGTTACTTGAATCATGCGTCCAATTATACATCAGAGGTCCCAATCTGTAAAGAATTAAGTGAATCAGAGCTAGGCTGACTAAAAGGGCGTGTACTCTTAGACCAGAGCTGACTAGCCGCGGCGCTTCTGCGCTGCCCGCTGAGACTTTAATACAATCGACTGCAAGTCTTTAAATATAAGGAAGTGTTTATTAGTATAGTAGACCTTAGTGTTGCCCTGTTTTTCAGATATTAGGAACCCGACTTTTTCTAGCTTCTTCAATTCACGCTGGATATTTCCTGCGTCTTCTTTTATCAACTTAGCAAGTCCTCTGACATGTGTTTTAAAGTCAGGATATTTAGCATAAACGACAACGATTTTTCGTCTCACTCGGGATGTAATGAATGTATCAAGCATAAGTCTTTCAGTTGTTATATGAACAACACCTAGTATAGCGAGTCTTTGTAGTTCGTGCAAGGCTTTCGCATAAACACTGCCTAACGAGTACAATAAAAGGCATGGAACAGGGAGAATTATACTACTACGATGTAAGCCTCGTGATACCAGCTATATGGAAGCAAAGTATCTATACCTATTCATCCAGTATCGAGCTTAGAGCTGGTCAAGTGGTTCTGTCGCCCTTCGGTAAAACCGAGAAGCTAGGAGTTGTAGTAAGTAAAACAACTAAGCCTAAGTTCGACTCAAAGATCACTGTGCCAATAGAGGATATTGTACTTCCGGAAGAGGCCGTTAGCCTGCTAACTTGGTTGTCAGAATACTATCCAGGAACTCCGGGAGTTAAGAATCAGCACTTCTTGCCAGCCTTCCTGAAGAAAAGTTTGCCAGAACAAAAGACGGACAAGACACAGGCTACTAAACCTTCTCCGGCACCAATACCGTTAACAAAAGTGCAACACTCAGCCATGGATGAAGTGATTTCTACGGAAGCCCCAGTTATCTTACACGGAGTTACTGGATCTGGTAAAACCAGGCTATATGCAGAGCTAGCACTACGTCAACTTAAGGAACATAGGAACGTATTAATTCTATACCCAGAAATTTCCTTAACCGCTCAGACCAACAAGGAGCTATCTAAACACTTGGGTGACTCGACCATTCACGTATACCACTCCAATAGGACTCCAGCCCAACAGAGAAAAACTTGGTTAAGTGCGCTAAACAATACAAGTCCGACTGTGACTATCGGCCCTAGGTCAGCATTATTCCTGCCCCACCAGGATTTGGGGCTAATAATAATCGACGAGGCCCACGACGGAGCATACAAACAGGACAGCGGTACTAGGTATAGCGCTCTATCAGTAGCAGGAAAGTTATCCCAGCTCCATAAAACTAAGCTAATCCTAGGTAGCGCAACGCCACCTGTGCAGGAGACTCACCAGATTATCGCAAAGGGTGGGAAGCTAGTGTGTATGCATGAAACTGCCATCAGCAAGGATACTCACGGCGATGTTCGATTTTCAATCGTTGATATGAGCGACAAGAAGAATGTGTCCGGATCATACCTACTTTCAAAAAAGCTAATCGAGTCCATTAAAGCTAGTCTAGAAAACAAAGGGCAGAGTCTCGTTTTCTTAAATAGAAGAGGAACGGCACGGATGCTACTATGTGAAAAATGTTCTTGGCATGCAGAGTGTGAAAAATGCGATTCTCCACTAACTTATCACCATGACACACACAACCTCCAGTGTCATATCTGCGGTAACTCACAGAAAACACCCCACTCATGCCCTGAATGCAGCAGCAATTTAACTCAAAGGACCCCTGGTACCAAAGCAATTAACGTTGAGCTGTCTAAGCTATTTCCACAGGCAAAAATCAGCAGATTCGATAGCGACAACAAGAAGTCTGAGTCATTTGCCGAGAACTACCAATCCATAAAGGACGGAGAGGTAGATATCATTATCGGGACTCAGCTAATAACTAAAGGCCTCGACCTGCCAAAACTTGATACCGTAGGGATACTACAGGCAGAGAGTGCGCTTTATCTACCCGACTACTCTAGTGAGGAGCGGGCCTTCCAGCAACTCACCCAGGTATCTGGGAGAGTGGGCAGAGGGCATCGGCACGGAGACGTGATCATACAAGCATATTCACCTGCCAACCCGATTATGGAGTTCGTTAAAACTCAGAACTGGCACGACTTCTATGATCAGGAGTTACAAAAACGAAAAGACGCGGGATACCCGCCTTACAAATTTACATGCAAGATCTGGGTTGCTCGGTCAAGCCGAGAAAAAGCACAGGTCGATATTCAGAAAGTGTATGACTCTATAGACGGCAATAAAATACAGCTACTTGGACCAGCGCCATCGTTTTATGAAAAGAACTCCGGCAAGTATAACTGGCAAATCGTCATTAAGTCTCCATCTAGAGCTACGCTGGTAAGGGCCGTCAACAACCTGCCTAAAGACACGTACTATGACCTGGATCCTGCGTCGTTGTTATAAAATCTACAAGCGCCCCTGTTATATACAGTTAAATTGTTATATACTGTTCAGCAGCAATGAACAGATCAAATATTATTACTCTCCCGCATGATTCTCTACGACAACGCTCTGTTCGAGTAGGTATCATCACAGACGAGATCAAACAACTGGTACAGGACATGAAAGATGCCACTCTCGACTGGGAAGCTAGTCGTGACCACGAAGTTGGCGTAGCTCTAGCCGCGGTACAGGTTGATAGCTTATACAGGGTAGTGATCATTAGAGATGACTTTAACGACAAGGATAACCACGGCTTCCAGGTCCTGATTAACCCAGAGATAGTTAAGTATGAGGGTGAGATAGAAGAAGAGTTTGAAGGATGCCTTAGCGTTAAAGACGTATACGGTAGAGTCCCTAGACATACTAAAGTCAGGGTTAAGTCTCTGAACGAACATGGCCGTGAAGTCAGGATTAGGGCTGAAGGGTTTTTAGCCAGGATATTCCAGCATGAGATCGACCATACTAACGGCAAACTATTCGTAGATCACATCAAGGGAGACGACACAGCATTCCAAAGACTAGATAAAGATGGAAAAATAAAGGAGTTCACTGATGCAGAGCGCAGCAAGATCTACATACAAATCTTTGAGTAAAGAAACGGTTTATATAGTATGTTAAAAATTGTGTTCTTCGGAAGTGGCCCAGTAGCAGCAGAAAGTTTAAGGCTGCTTTCAAATGATTTCGAAATTGAAGCCGTTGTAACAAAACCAACAACCTTGAGAGAAATGGAGGCAGTATCTAACAGCGCTCCTATACATACCGTATCTGATAAACATGATCTTGATGTACTTTTCTCAACATCAAAGTTCGACAGTAGTATTGGAGTACTTATAGACTTTGGGATTATTGTCAGCGACGATATCATCAATTATTTCCCTGAAGGAATAGTAAACAGCCACTTCTCATTGCTGCCTGAGTTGCGTGGCCCTGACCCTATATCCTTCGCAATACTTGAGGGTAAAGAGACAACTGGCGTCAGCCTAATGATGCTCGTCAAGGCCATGGACGAGGGGCCGATTTTAGCAACTGGTCTACACCCTCTTGACGGCACAGAGACAGGACCTAGCCTTACAAAAAGCCTCGTAAACTTGAGCCATTCGCTGCTTAAAAATACTGTACCTGCATACATTAATAATCTACCAGACGCTGCAAGCGGAGTTATCCCTGCCCCTCAGTCTCAAGAAAAGCTATGTAGTCTATTGAATAAAGAATATAAACCTACTTACACACGTAAACTGACCAAGCAAGACGGTGAAATTGACTGGACGAAGCCAGCGGTCCAGATAGAGCGAGAGGTACGCGGGTATGCAGGCTGGCCTAAGAGCCGAACAGCTATTAATTCTATCGACTGCGTAGTGACGTGTGCCTCTGTCTTGAACGAAAATTCTACAGGGGAACCTGGTAGCCTGTTTTTCCATAATAAAAAACTAGCTATTGTCTGCGGAGAAAACGCTCTTGTGATTGAAGCCATCAAGCCAGCCGGCAAAAAAGAAATGGATTCAATCGGTTTCTTGAACGGCTACAGGAACCGTTTAGGCATATAAGCGTTTATTGAGAAGGCTGACTGTCTGAAAAATAATCAGGGTCAGTCGGATGATGTGAGCTAACTTCGCAACCAATCGATCCTATCGTGTTTTCCGCGCCTAAGATGACATAGCCATTAGTTGTATAAAGGCCACCGCAGCTGTTACCCATTCCTTTTACTTTGACTTCCGCTCCAGTAGAGATGTAATTACTAGCGTAGAAAGTTCCCAACACCTCTGAATTTTCTAATGTAGTGCCTGCCCCAATACTGATGTAGCCTTTAGAGTTCCAAGTAATCGTGCTGTTGGCGGTCACATTTTTTAAGTTCATTTTTATACCTGCACCAAAGGCAATATAGTCATCGGCATTGATCAGCCAATGACCATCCTTGTTTTCACCGTCGAATGTAATGGTTATGCCCGCAGTTGTTGTCAAGGCCGTTGCATGATAGACGCCTGCCAAAAGAGTTCTATCTTCCGGCATAGTCGCAGTGAGTTTTTCTGGCAAGGGTACTACTTGCTCTGACAGCGTTTCCTGCAACTGGGTCAGTTCTGCCTTTGCAGAAGCACCA
>JBLFWT010000021.1:0-13043 GCA_047611885.1 Saccharimonadales bacterium (SeqCode)
CTATAGCTTCTTCCACTTGATCTGGTTTTGCGAATTCGCCGGTACCAATAGCCCAGACCGGTTCATACGCTATTACTGTAGCGCTGGCTTCACGTGCAGTTAAGTTCATCAGGCCTGCAGTAATTTGATTATGGAGTATCTGTTTGGTATCACCCGACAACCTCTCCTGCAGAGTTTCACCAACACACAAGATTGGCATTATCCCATTCCGGACTGCTGACTGGACTTTTTTGGCTGCAACATCGTCGTTCTCGTTAAATACATGTCTACGTTCTGAATGACCTACTAGTACATAGTGCACTAAGTCACGCATCATCGCCATGGACACTTCTCCGGTATACGCACCTGCATCTTCATAATATCCATCCTGTGCACCTAGTCGAAACTTACGGCGATCTAACTGAACACTCAATGGCTGCAAAACAAGTGTATTTGGTATCAGTACCACTTCGACGCTCTGTCTAATTGCTATAGACTCTTCTAGTCTATGCATGAAGTGACTAGCTTGAGACACGTTCAAATGCTCTTTCCAGTTACCAGCAATCATAATTTTTCGTTGATTACGCATATGCTTAGTTTACCAACTTTACCGCTATGAAACTAGGGGTTAGTCCGTTGCTACATCGATATACTGCATTACTTGTCATGTAACACCTCTACTCCGGGCAATTTTTTGCCGCTCATCAGCTCCAAGCTAGCTCCGCCACCTGTAGATACATGATCAAACATATCTGTCATTTCTCTGTTTTCTAGGTAGCCTGTAGTATCTCCGCCGCCAATAATACTGAAGGGCTTATGGCCATAACTACCGACTAAACCTTCTATTACTAGTTCTGTACCTTGAGCAAATGGCCCGACCTGTCCGTGGATTGCCGGAGTTTCAGAGACACCCATCGTGCCGTTCCAAACAACTGTATCTACCATCTGCATTGCACCGGTTATAAATGCACCCGAAAAAGGACCTATATCTAAAATCTTTTCGTGTTTAGCTACCACTCCTGCTGACCGCTTTGGCTTAGCTGGATACGCTTCAATTTCTGCTATTACATGTGCATCCCAGTCGACTATCCGAGTGGTAGTTTGAGAGTCTATCGTAGTAGAAACCACTCCATCTTGAGGGATATAGAATACGAACCGTCGCTTCTGAGCTTCTTCACGCGCCTTGAACATGATGTCCTTTGCTACGTCTAGTTCGTCTTCGTCTACTAGGCTCTCGCCAACCTCTACTCCTTTTGCTTCAAGGAATGTATTGGCCATCGCGCCACCGATCACTACTATGTCTGCCAGTGACAGAAACTTATGAATAATCTCTATCTTGTCGGCTATTTTAGCGCCGCCGATAATCGCCATTAGTGGTCTCTGCGGGTTGCTCATCACGGTCGAAATAGTTGCTACTTCACTCTCTAGCAGTAGTCCTGCTACAGATGGCAGCAACTTAGCCACTGCATCAGTGCTTGCGTGTGCTCTGTGCACAACCCCGAATCCGTCTTGAACGAACAGCTCTGCGCCGCTAGCACTCACTAATTCTTTAGCAAACTGTTCATCGTTGGCTTTCTCTTCAGGATAGTAGCGTAGGTTTTCTAGTAGCATTACCTCTTTTGGCTTCAGTTTAGCCGCTACCGATTTTACATCTTCACCTATACAGTCGCCAGCAAATATCACTGTTTGGCCTAACAGCTTGCTAAGCTCCCTAGCCACTGGCTTCAGAGAATACTGAGTATCTTTAGGGGACTTAGGGCGACCTAAATGCGCGATGATCACTATCTTACAATTTTTGTCTTGCAAAGCCTTGATTGTTGGAAGGCTTTTTTGGATACGAAAGTCACTAGTGACTTTACCGTCTTTTATAGGCACATTATAGTCTGCACGTAGTAAAACCTGCTTGCCATCCAGACTAACGTCTTTTAAAGTTTTCTTTGTAAACATCCTAATCCCACATTCTTTTTCATTCCTACAGTACCCTAACCTTGATCGTATCGGTCGTACCTACAACTCCAGGGTATTCGCCCGATGCAGTAACTATTATATCGCCTTTTTTCAGTGCGCTATTTTGAGTCAGCCAGTTAGTTAGTTTAGTCGCGGCCTGTTTTGAGTCTGGCCTGACATAACTTTTTATTCCGTAAACTAGAGCTAGCTGGTTAGCTACAACTTCTTGCGAAGTAACGGCAAGGAGAGGTTCACTGGACCTACGCGCAGCAATCTGGATAGCTGTGGACCCGGATTTGGTCTCTGCTACTATCGCTGTAGCGCATACGTCTTCAGCCAAAGAAACTACAGCACTACATATTGCAGACTGCTTAGACTTCTCACGTGGTGGCTGCTTGAACACTGCATCTACAGGGCTGTTCTGTTCTGTGTATTTAATAATCTTCTTCATTGTCTGAACTACTTTTTTAGGATGCTTGCCGGTTGCAGTCTCTTCGCTAAGCATCACACAGTCAGCACCTATCACAACTGCAGTAGCTACGTCAGAAACTTCGGCGCGCGTTGGCTCGTCTGCCTCTGTCATAGTTACCAACATTTGTGTTGCAATGATCACCGGCTTGCTTTGCCTTCTGCAAAGTCCTACTATTCTGCGCTGTTCAACAGGTACTACTTCTGGGGCTGTTTCCACAGCTAAATCGCCGCGAGCAACCATAATTGCGTCTGACTCTTCTATTATAGAGTCGATGTTTTTTAGCGCTAGAACTGTCTCGATTTTAGCTATGATCTTTGCAGGGGAGTTTAGAGCTTTTAGCATTCGCCTAAGCTGCTTTATATCTTCGCCAGACTGAACAAAACTCTGCGCGACGTAATCGACGCCCAAGTAAGAACCAAATGCCAAGTCCTCTTTGTCTTTTTTAGTTATAACTTCGCCGCTTAAGTCAGTGTCGGGCAGATTCATTCCCTTACGCTTCAACAATACTCCGCTGTTGTCCACACGGACATATACAATACTTTCTTTAACGCTTGTCACAGTAACTTGAACTTTACCGTCATAGAGGAAAATTCGTTCGCCTCGTTTGACCTTTTTGCTTAAGTCGTACTGCGTAGGAATTATTCCGGATCTTTTGTAGTCAGTCTTATATTTAAATCTCAGGCTCTGGCCTTTTTCGACAGGTATAACTCCATCAAAATCTCCGAGGCGCATTTTAGGGCCCTGTAAGTCCTGCAGGACAGCAACTGGCTTACCATACTCCTTAGCTGCTTTTCTGACCCATTTAGCCATCTTTTCATGGTCTTCGTGGGTCCCATGGCTAAAGTTCAGCCGAATGCCGTTAGCGCCAGCCTTAATAAGGCCCAAAATAGAATCGTAGCTATCTGTGGCCGGACCTACTGTTGCAAGTATCTTTGTCCGCTTAAATTCTTTAACACCAACTCGCGGTGCCCTACTAGTTGTACTCATTGATACCAGTATATCCCTAATGCTTAAAGTATGAAAGGTATTTTGCTACAATTAGAACAGAGATGAAGATTGATGCAATAGCAGTAGTAAGCGCAGATGGATGTATAGCCAACCCAGACCACCCGACACAAGATTGGGCGTCAAAGGCTGATTTTGCACATTTTACTGATGTGAAGTCCGGGTATAAGTTGCTAATTATGGGGTTGGCGACTTATAGAAACAGCCCTACGTATTTAATGGAACCGAATGCCCTACCAGAAAATACACTGAGAGTAATCCTGACGAGCGATCCAAGTAGCTCCAAGAACAAGCCTATTCCAGGCAAACGAGAATTTGTAAACTTAACAGCACAACAAGTTGTAGCTAAATATTCTAAATCGTACGATAGCGCCCTACTGTTGGGAGGGAGTGTAGTATATACCTCATTTATAGAGGCTGGATTGATCGATGAATTTTATATAACTACAGAAGACTCAGTAACTCTAAATCAAGAAAATAACGCCACTCCGCTACTACTAGACGGTAAGTCATTAGCTGACTTTCCGCACGTAATTTTGTACAATGAGCACCCAGAACCTACGACTACAATAACTAAAATCAAGTTCAATACGTAAACATGTATACTCCGGGAGCTAAACTTACTTGAAAATCCGTCCAACCTCTGTTAAAATAGCATCTTGAAGATTACCTAACTAGGTATGATGCGGTCTCATCGTCTAACGGTTAGGACACCAGGTTTTCATCCTGGCAATAGGAGTTCGATTCTCCTTGAGATCACCAATGCAAGTACCCACCCTCAAGGTGGGTTTTTGCATTGGTAGTCACACAGTGACTGAACTCCTAGTGCCAGATCGACTGAAGTCGATGGCAATGGAGTTCGCTTTTCAGTCACACACCCCAGCAAAGCGGGCGTGTGGATTGAAAATACCTAAGTATTCTCCTTGAGATCACCAAGAAAAGTACCCACCCAAAGCGGTGGGTTTTTTTCTTGCTGATCCCAGGCAGAATCTAACTCCGTTCTGTGCAATTGCACAGAGGAGTCGAAGACAAGAGCAGATATAAGTAAGCGAGCCGCATCGGCTCATTTACTTCTAGCAAACGCAGGCGCAACAGCTTTAGCCGTTATTCTCCTTGAGATCACCAATATAACAACCTCAGATTTATCTGGGGTTTTTATATTGATGGATTTCCATGAAATCTCGAACTCTAGAGTTCGCTAATCCCCTATCACTCCTAGTGATAAACGGGCGGATTATACCTTAGTATTCTCCTTAGAACAACGAGCTCTAGTCTCTTAGCCACTGGTTCAGGTCTTTACCTGCTTTAAAGTGGTTTATCATCCATTCCATGAGATCTTCTCGCAGAACCTCCATTTCAGAATAATCTTGCCAGTACATAAAGCCTTTTTTCTTTATAAAAGGCTCTTTTATGGAAGCTTCTTTGAATTCCTTGGGCATAACTTTGTTCTCGTCCCCCTCCAGTTCTCCCCAAGCGGATTTAAACTTCTTGCTGTTGACTATTTTATGAAGTGGCTTAGAATCATCAGACAGTTTTGATCGTAGCGAATACAGCAGCTCCTTACTAGGATGATACATGCCTCCACCAAGCGATACTTTGTCTACCGCGAAACGGAAGTAATAACCAGGATGATCCTGGGAGTTGCGTTTACCGCCCGGTACTATTGCTGCAGATAGCCAAGTGTTATACGGAGTCTTGTCTTTAGCAAATCGAACGTCTCGGTTAATTCTAAACATCACATCTTTCGGCTCTAAATGTCCTATTGATTTATCGAATTTTTGTATCTCGGCAATTAGATCAATTATGAACTTTTTCAGCGGCTCCCTGACATGCTCCTCATATCTGTGGCGATTTGCATCAAACCAAGACTTCTCGTTATTAAACGCCAGCTCTGTAAAAAAGTCTATGTATTCTTTAGTGAAGTACTGCATACCTAAAAGTATATATTAAAGCGTGACACATTCTTAATCCCACATATTATACTTTTGTAGCGTACCCTATGTGGGTCTGATAAATGGATTCTAGCTATATTAGTTACGTTCCAATATCTGGTGAGGTTTCCTTTTTAGTGGCTGAGATCTTCATCCAGGCCTCTCTTAGAAGTCGAGCGTCATCTAATGCGTGATGTTGGCGGTACTTGTTCATATCGATACCTAATTTCTTGTAAAACGACCTGGCGCCGCTCTGATCTTGCAAGAATTTAACTGGGTTTATACCGATGGCAAACAGTATGCTGGCAAAGTCTATTGTAACCCACCTAAACGGTAGTTGCCCTGCGCCGAATATCTTGGTCATATATATAGCGTCGTAGTTATCGACAAACCCTACTGCAAATGGCTGAGCATCGTCCAGAAACTCGGTTATGAGTACTATTGCTTCATCCCTACTGACTTTGGGTTCTTTTAGTGTAGGGATGATGTTCTTCGTCACCCATTCAGTAGGCTTGGCGTCACACTCTAGCTCTAAATAGAGTTCTTCGCCGCTAAGCTTTGCGATGCCGATCGATAGGATCTCGCCAGTATAAGGGTCGAGGTCTGTAAACTCTGTATCGATGAAGATAAGATTTTCTGATTCGTAAGGTTCAAGCATATCCACAATTATAACCCACCCTCCTGCTCCACCCCTCATCCACAACCTACTGTACAAGGTCGGACCTTGTACAGTAGGTTGTGGGATGTCTAGGCTACGGGGTATTTGTATTGGAGATTCAGGTGGAAAAAGGTAAAAGCCCCCTTACCTTATTAGTTGGTAAGGGGGCTTATTTAACAAGCCTTGTGTGGTTATTACACGCACACCAGATTGTTTTTGAATTCTAGTTTTTTGTTTCAGTTCGAGCGGTCAGTCATGAGGCTCTAGACCTAATAGGTCTTACCAGTAAGTTAGCAGATATTGCTTCTGCTTGCAAGCTTACTGATTCTTAAGTGTGATTCGTCTGTGAGCTACTGCACCAAATGCTGTCAGTGAAGTCATTAGACCTACTATGCTGCCTGCACCTGTGTTAGGTAGTTCTGGTTCTTCACACTTGTCGCTATCTTTTTCTAAGTGTTCGAATCCTGGGATATCACACTTTTCGATAACTTGACTCAGTACTGCTTTACCCTTACATGTAACTTCTTTTACTACTACGCTGTCGTTTTCAGTAACATTGAATCTTACTGATGCGACTGCTTTAACATTCTCAGCGTCTTCGCCGAATGTGTATGAAACCTGTACTTTACCGTCTGTAATCTGGTTAGTTACAATCTTCTTTTGTGTTGAACCGTCAGCTGTGAATACAACTTCTGCATCTTTGAACGTAGCGCCGTTGATGCCTCTTGGTACGAAGCTAACTGATGCTGTTCTGTCGTTCATTGATAGTTCGAACTCGTCACATGTGTACTCTGGAGTTTCTGGCTCTTTTTCTACTGTGATCTCTGTCATACATTCACCCTCAGCTACACCGTTTGCAGTAGTAACTACTACTTCTACAGTATATGTGCCTTCGTTTACCTGGAAGAAGTTGTATGTAGCACTTAGGCCTGATGTATCAAACTGTTCTGTGTCTACTACTACGTTCTGGTCGTTTGTTACTGTGAAGACATAGTTCTCTACAACTGTATTCTCAACACTTGCGTTTGCTGTTACTTCGTACGTAACTCTGTCCATCCGTAGAACATCTAGGCCTGTACACTGTTTCTTGACTACTGGCTTCTCTTTAATCTCAATGTGAGCTGTACAATCTTTGCTGGTTACTGCTTGCGCTTGACCATCGAAGGTTGTGTTTAGAGTTGCTCGTACTGTGTACTCACCTGGGTTAGCGTATACGTGAGTCAAAGGTAGTGCACTTAGCGCTACAGTTTCTTCACTACCATCACCGTAGTTTAGAGTAACGTCGTTAATTGTCGCGTCATTTGCTGTGTACTGTACATCTGTTACCCGCACTCTGTTGTTTGACAACACTGATGCTGATATAGCTTCACATACTGCTGGGTGTTTTTCTACTACACATGGTTCGTTTTCGATTATTACCTGTGCATTATCATTTAGTGTTGGTAGTCCAGCTGGCGTTACGTAAGCAACGTTAATTATTCTGTGTGTACCACACTGTATGAGTTCTAAGTCTTCACGGATAGTTGTTTCTATCACTATGATCGCGTTAGATGTTGGTGTATAGCTATCGATATCGATATTTACTAAGTCACCCTGTACTGCGTTTTCACTGTATTCAAATCCTGCAGGTGGTCGGTTGTTAGCGTTATATAGCTTAACCGGTGCAGTTACATTGATGTATGAAGGTAGGTCATCTACGACTACTACGTCTTTTAGATCAACTTCTCCAGTGTTCTTGAAGTCAATTCTCCACTCAATTACGTCACCAGGTGATGCTGTAACTGATTCTCTCCATGCGTCTGAACCTTCACCTTGGATACGAGCTTGCTTTTCAATTTCGTAACCTGGCTTTTCAATTTCTAGATCGAATGTAATTTCACGAACGAATTCGAAACAACCGTTCTGATCACCGATGTTGACACCAGCTTCTGTAAAGATGCTGTCATCTAGTGCCTGAGTAGTACCGTCCTGCATGTGCAGTGTTACTGATCCAGGAACGTAGTCTAGTGAGAAAACAGTGTCGTTTATACTATCTATATCTAGAGTGTCGTAAATCAGCTCTGGAGTAGCCTCATCTGATTGTATTGTTGATCTTAGTTCATGGTCAGCAGACAAACCTTCAGGTAGATCTACAGCTACAGTTACGTCTTCAGCTACTCCAGGAGTACCTTCAGCGTCGTTCAGTAGTGGATCAGCACCGTTGTGAATGTATATGTGTGCAGTAACGACGTCGTCGCTAGCAACATTACTTACTGGGTCAGCAAATGTTGAGCTGTCGCCAGACACTAGTCCACGGAAGAAATCTCGCTCATCACCGATACCATTTGGTACGTCTGTGTATGAGTTAAATGTTACGTGCGGGAAACCATTTTCTTGTGGTGTCCACACTCTTGTAGTACGGTCAGGACCGAATCCTGCCACTGCTACTGCAGATAATGCAGCTGTTGCGACAAATGCAGCACCGAATGCTAGCATTTTCTTTGGTAATTTATTGAATAACTTCATAATATATCTCCTCTTTATTCTTTCTTTAAAGCCCGAACTCTACTGTGCCGTCAACAATTGCTTCTTCATCTTCAGTTTCTGCAGGAGGCAATGAAGTAGATGGTGCAGGTGTAACTTCTGTAGGGTTACCTTCTTCATCAACCGGACCTAGGTCTGGGTGATATACGTCAACTTCTGGTGGTGTTGTTGCAGCATCTGGATCCGTAGTTAGATTATCTGGTGCAGTCACTACCGGCTCTTGGTTATTAGCCGCTGTAGTGGTTGTACCTGCAATTGTTGTGGTTGTAGTTACATCTACTAGTGTTGCAGGGGTATCTTTTCTACCTTCTGGAAGTGTTGTAGTGGATGTTGTGACAACAGTTGTAGTTGTAGTGATTTCTCCGGTTGGGCTAGTTGTTGTGGTAGAAAATACTATACAGACTTTATCTTCTTCTTCTGCAAGCCTCTTACCATCAACGTTAAGCAGTAGATCAACTTCACAGTTATTTTCCTTATCTGTAAATCTTAATCTTAGGAAGTTGCCTGTGTAACCTTCTGGATTTTCGACTATTTCAGGTAAAGAACCAGCTTGTGCTCCTCTAGCTTCTAGTTCATGATTCAGCCCTGCGTCTACATCGACTACGAGTCCTGAGTTATATGCCATCCCGAGTAATGTATTAACTCTGTTAGCTATCTCCATATACTCATCATTTGCTACTAGCATTTCTCTAATCTCATCGTCGTCCATATCTGCAACAGCTTTTTCGTATTGAGGCAACAGTGCTAGGGCACGATCGTTAATATCTTCAACATCACCTGCATTGTCTCTAAGCCAGTCATTTGTATCAACATCGCCCAATCGCTTGCCGTCTATAACAAACTGGTCAAGCATATGAACTGCGTCAAAACCTAATAGTAAATCTTCACAAATAGCAGACTGTTCCTGCAATAGAATTTGCTCTTTATCTAAAGGAATCTCTGTAACTATAGGTGTACTAAGGTTACCTGAACGTAATTTAGTCTCTGTGTTACGAACTGTAGGATCGGTTCCTTTCACTGCTCCAATGTCTGGCACTATATAAGTATTTCCATCGATAACAATTCTCCCTACTGTATGATCAGCGTCAACAACACAATCAAATGATGGAAGTCCAACTCCGTAAGCATCTGCTGCGCTTCGGTCCTCGTCGGATAGTCCTGGAGTATCTCCTGGTACCGGTCCGTCGTCATCACGTGCATCTAGTAAACATGCAGTAGCTACTACAACTGCTGCTGTAGCTAATACAGGAGCTATCCAACGACGTTTCTTATCATTATCATCATCGGTATTACTGTCTACTGGTGTTGGTACGCCTTCTACCGACTGGCCAGCTGGGGGAATTACCGGTGGAACACCTGGAGGTGTTGGTACGTCAGACTGTTTTGGCGCTCCTGTTAAACCAGCTTCGCCGCTGGCTGCAAAAGCAGCAGCTGGACTTCTTGGTGCTACATCCTGCCTAACTTCACTTCCTTTTCCTGAATATGTACCGTCTTGGATAAACATACTATATAATCTCCTTTGATTAATTCTCTCTCACCCACCAATAGATGAATGTTTCCGCTACATATTACCACAAGCTGTATATAATGTCAACACTATTACATAAAAATAGTTCTAATGCTTAGTGCTCAATAAGGATAACTTCTATAGACTACCTATTCACCCTTGTTGTGGCATACCAAAAAAACTCCCTTTGCTGTAGGGTAAGTAGGGTGTTTAGAGGAGAGTTTCTAGTTATCTACTACTAGTTTATCTTTAGGAAATGAAAACCCGAATGTAGAGCCTTTACCCTCTTTAGATTCGAGTATTACTGAGCCGCCTTGGGCTACAATTACCTTCTTGGCCATGAATAGCCCTAGACCTGTTCCATCAGGGCGAGCGTTCCTGGCATTATCCGCACGGAAGAACTTGCCAAACAGTTTATGTATCTGATCCTTAGGCACCCCTATGCCTGTATCCTTAACGGTAAATTCGACTGATTTGGCCGTTTCCCTAAGCGAAACCGTAATCTTACCACCTGTCGGAGTGTAGTAGATTGCGTTATCCGTCATGTTAGTGACTACTTGGCGTAATTTTAGCTCGTCTAGATTCAGATTAGCGAATTTCTTAGGTTTTATGAACGACAACGTTAAATCTTTAGCCTTAGCGCCCTCATATAACTGTGTGAGCTCTGTTTCTACTAGATCCGGTAGATATACCGGTTTAGAGTCGATGACGAACTTACCGGTCTTTAGACGCGACACATTCAATAAATCAGATATTAGGTACACCATCCGCTGTGAGCTAAAGAAAGCCTGTTCTAGCATCTTTTCTTGATCTTGGGTTATCTTACCCGCATCACCCTCCAGAACAAGGCTAAGATACCCTTTTATGCTTGTAAGGGGTGTTCTTAACTGATGCGATGCCATGCTAATAAACTCGTCTTTGGCATCATCTAGCTCTTTTAGCTCCTCGTTACTCAATTTTAACTGTTTTGTGGCCGAGTCTATCTTTTTCTGTAAACTAGAGTTAAATAGCTCAATTTCTTCTAATTTTAGAGTGTTTTCTACAGCTATAACCAGTTCGTTAGCGATAATCTCCAAAATTTTAAGGTCTTGCTCAGAATAAACCGAGCCACTATTTTTCGACCCAATTAGCATGTAGCCAATACCCGCTACTTCTAAATCTGTTGTATCTACTAGCCTACCTAATATTTCTATTTTGTTTTTGTTTAAAAATTCATTGAGTAACTCTTCTTCGTTGTTGGCTGGCTCTACTTCACTTGAATGAATTTTATAGCGAATTTTCTGTGTTAATCGCCTAATGTTCTCTAGGTCTTCATTATCTAGTCCTTTGTCGATATTTGAGATAAATCGACTCTTAAAGTAAGATGTTTCCCTGATATAAAATCCACAGAACTCTGTATTCAACGTTTTAGCAATATTGCTTGCGACAGCTCTCAGTAGAACCTCCAACTCCTGACTACTAACAATACTTTTGTTTAAGTCAGACAAGAGATTTTGTGGATCATAGGAATCTTTAGACGTTAGATTAACTACATACTTATATATTTTATCCTCGACTATATAGAACATAAGTATCAAGATACCGGTGAAAACTGTACCGAATACAATTTGAAGGGTCCTATGCTCTCCTCCACTTGTGATTGTATTGATTAGATAGTTTGAGAATAAGTAAAAGACGAACGATAGTAATATGACTGCAAAATAGCTAAACATCCTGATTATTATTGCTTTAAAATCATACAACCTTGCTTGGATAATTGCCCGTCCTGAAAGTAGAAGATAAATTATCATTGCAAACGGCGCAAAGTCATCTAGAGATGATGTTGGGACTAAAAACGGCCAAACTAATGCTAGTATCAATGTCATAACAGTGCTTAGTATTAAGCCTGAAATAACTGAGGTTGACTGATGTTTTTGCTTTCTAGTAGTTACCGACTTGTACCCATGCATTACGTTGGTTATCAGCATAGTGACTCCAAGCATAACCATCACAATGTATGGAATCATACCTAATGTGTACTCAAATACGTAAACGCCTAAACTGGGGTCGTAACTGACAGTTGCAGGTGTGAATTCTGTCAGACTAAGAAGCGACACCGGAATTGCTAAATACACAAAATACTTTAATCTGTGTGTATTTGGCAGTTTTTTAGGAAAATGAAAGGTGAACAATACTACGGAAAATATAAAAAACATGCCTGTTATATCTGATGCGTTATTTGCTATCTTCGTTAGCCAAATTTGTTCAAGAGAAAATGCTTCAATACTGCTATAGACTATGCTCCAACACGCTAACGCAAAAGACTGTAAAAGAAATAGCTTGTTAGGAGTGGCCTTGGTGTTTTTGCTGTATACTAGCAAACCCCAGCCTATGATAGGTATAGTCATCACCAATGCAGCCCAAAATACTGTGCCCATACTAACCCTTACCCTTTTCTAGTGGAATGCTAAAACCGAAACTTGATCCAGTGCCAACTTTTGATTCAAAAATTACTGAACCCTTATGCGCTTCTATTACCTTCTTAGCCATAAATAACCCTAAGCCAGTACCGTCAGGCCTTGCCTTTTTAGCATTTTCTGCCCTGTAGAATTTAGTAAATAGTTTGCCTTGCTCTTCCTTTGGCACACCTATGCCAGTGTCGCTTACTGTCAGATTGACGTTGTTGTCTTTTTCTTCAAGATCTATCGTAATTTTGCCATCTTGAGGCGTGTAGTAGATTGCGTTATCTAAAAAGTTCATTATGACCTGTCTGATTTTCATCTCATCCACTTCAGCATCTGGAAAGCCTTTAGGCGCGTTTATTTCTAGTTTAAGGTTTTTAGCAGCCAACCCTTCGTGTAGCTGGGCTACCTCCGTTTTTATCACCTTTGATAAATTCACAGGTTTAGACTCTATAACAAACTTACCGGTTTTAAGCCTAGAGACATTTAACAGGTCAGCAATCAGGTACACCATTCTCTGAGCGCTAAAAAACGCCTGTCCTAACATCTTTCTCTGTGGATCGGATATCTTACCCGCGTC
>JBLFWT010000022.1:0-13006 GCA_047611885.1 Saccharimonadales bacterium (SeqCode)
TTGAAGCAGCCTAGGGCTGCGATCATTGCACCGTTGTCTGTGCAGAGCTTCATATCAGGGTATTCGATATTTATAGGTATTCGGTCTGACATCTGCTTGCGTAGCTCGCTATTTGCAGCAACTCCACCAGCTATTACCACTGACTTAGGCTGGAACTCTTGATATGCCAACACAGCCTTATCTACCACTGTTTCGATCGCTATGCGCTGGAAGCTAGCGGCTATATCGTTCTTCTGGGTGTCAGAGAGCCGCTCTGCTAGCTTGAAGGAAGGGAAGGTATAGTCTTCACCAATTTCTTTCTGCGCTAGGCGTAGAACGGCTGTCTTGGGGCCTGAGAATGAGAAGTCATACCCATGAGAAGGGGGTTGAGGATATAAGGTTGAGGATTTAGGATCTGAGGGTTGGACGCCGGAGCCTTGCAGCCTCTCCAATCTCCTATCTTTCATCTCCAATCTGAGCCTAGCAAGGGCAGGGGACATACCCTCTAGTCGGGCTTTAGGAAACTTATATTTATCCGGGTCACCCGATTCAGCAGCTTTAGACACAGATGGTCCACCTGGGTAGGGGAGCCCGATTATTTTCGCGACTTTATCATATGCCTCGCCTATAGCGTCGTCTCTTGTTTGTCCAAGTAGCGTGTAGTCAAAATGCCCTCTGAACAGCGCTAACTGGCTGTGGCCACCGCTTACTATTAGTGCCAGCACTGGGAATTCGGGTTGTTCAGATCGCATCTTCCACGCTGTTGGGTCCAGAGTAGGTCCAGATACTTCCGTTATGAAGTTGGCATATACATGTGCCTCTACATGGTTGATAGCGTACAAGGGCTTGTCCTTGGCTATAGCTAATGTACGAGCAGTCATTGTGCCCACTAGCAAGCTACCACCTAGACCAGCACCGTATGTTACAGCTATAGCATCTATGGCTGACCAGAGGTCAACGGATTGGGGATTGGCCGCGTCCTGCTCTTTCTCCAATCTCCTATCTTCCATCTCCAATCTAAGCGAAGGCTCTGCTTCGATTAAGGCTTGCTCTATAACAGGTAGGATGCTTTCTATATGGCTACGTGCAGCTATTTCCGGAACTACACCACCATAGGCTTTATGTAGGTCCATACTCGAGAACACAGCATTAGACAGCAAGGTTTTGCCGTCTTTGACTATTGACGCTGCTGTCTCGTCGCAGCTACTTTCTATGCCTAAAACTATCATTAACGTTATTCTAGCAGCTTAACACTCGCAAAACCATAACTACTATTGACATATTGTCAAAGATTTGCTATTATAGGAAGCGTAATAAACAAAAACCAAAAAACAAAATAGTAAAATAAGCAAGAAAGAAGAATAATAGATATGAGCGAACGAGCCCCAACACAAGCAGCCCCACAAGAGTTTGACCCACTAGCAGAAGCACAGATGAGTGCTAATGTTGGTAAGCAAACATACGATGTAATGATGAACGAAGGATTGGGTGATATGCCCGTTGCCGACAGGGCACAAGGACATCAAGATATGGCTGACTACCTTACTAGAGGAGAAAAACCAGTCTACCAAGACGAGTTTCTAGATCAGGACTATAATACAGCTGGACCAGATACATACGATGCTATGAGCTTTAGTGATCTAGCCGAAGGAATTGTTTCAGAATCTCAGTACGACTTAGAAATTCAACGTCGTGCACAAGAAGGCAATGTAAGTGATGAAGATGTTCTTGTTCAACCAGATGTAACTAAAGTTATAGATATGAAAGACTCACTAGCAAGAAAGTTTGCTAACTCTGGACTATCAAGTGATGGAATACTAGCTGCGCTTTCGAACCTAGGTGGCGGCGAGGGCAAAAAAGCAGGCCTTAACGAAGATATTCAACTAGAAATTGGAAGTATGGCAGAAGATATTAGGGAGCAAGCTGCTGCTGAAGCAGAGACCCCTGCTGTTGATTCAGTAGAAACTCCAGAACCCGGCGGTAGTCCGATTGTTCCTGCAGACGTAGAGCCAATTGGCGACGACGATGTGCAGGCAGGTAACTCCGTGTTTGACTTCGAACCAGAAGAACCAGAAGAACCAGTATCAGACGCTCCAGATGGTGAAGCATTCGATTTCATCGATGCAGATAGTAACGACGTAACCCCAGGCGAGGACGATACACCAAGCACCGATCTAGTACCTATAGAGACCCCACAGCCAGCTGGAGACGCTCCACTACGTCGCCGCAGAGGGATAAGACAGCGAATGAAAGACCGATATAACGGTGCAGCAGTAGCAGCTAGCGGTCTAGAGCGCGAAAAGGGTGAAAACTCTAAGCGGAACAAAGCTATAGGTGGACTACTACTTCTGGCAGCAGGTGGCTATGCAGCTCACAGGGCTGGAATGTACGACAGAGTCGGAGATGCCGTGTCAGGTATCCTTGATAGAGGTGACTCAGCAGCAGATATTGCAGACGTAGCTGATACAACTTCAGGTGCTAGCGAACATACGCTACCAGTTGAGACTCCATACGGTGCATACGACCTAACTGAAGCACTATCAGCTATAGAAATCCCAACATTTGATGTAACTCCTGAAAACAACAGTATCTCGTCAATAATGATGGATGGTTTCGGACTAGATGCAGAACAGTCTAAGTGGGTATATGAAAACATACCTAAAGAAGAGTGGTTGAAGCTAGGAAACACTTATGACATGGGCCAGAATGGCTGGGTTGGATTAAGTGAACAGGGTGCAGGAGCATTCAGCTTCGGTGACCTAACAGGACGTGTAGTAGATCTAGCTGCTGAAGCAAAAGCTAACGGCTAAAACTAACTAACACTAATCGTAGATACCGGCTGGGTAAAACCAGCCGGTATTTTTATGTCGTACAGGGGCGAGACTGCTTTAGCTATTGACAAGCTTATGCTTTTTTGCTATAATAGAGGGGTAAATTAGAAAAACAAATATCATGACAAAACTAAAATCCCAACCTCAAGAAACTGTAGACTTCGCTCTACATTTCGAAGAACTACCTGAACATCCAGAACGTGTCGCATTAAAATCTACCAAGTAGATAGCCAGTATTACACCCTCCCGTCACATGGATGCTGATACAATAAGTATGTGAAGAAGATTATCCAAAAAGCTGCCGGTGAGCAGCTATACAACAGAGTCGTACTACCTAAGCATTTAGGGATCGCCCTGGCCGAAAACATCAAGCACGGATTTCCAGCCAAAGGGCTAAAGGTCATTGGTATAACTGGTACAAATGGCAAGACTACTACTAGCTATATGATCCACCGCATGCTCGTGAAGTCGGGTATAAAAGCCGGGTTACTAACAACAGTAGCGTACGGGGTAGGGAACGATCTAACTCAGCAGATTCACCATATGACGTCTCAGCCTATCGGCTTATTATTATCTAGACTAGAAACTATGAAGAAGCAGGGCATGGAAGTGCTGGTTCTAGAGGTCACGTCGCACGCACTAGCGCAGTTTAGGACGCTAGGGGTACCTATAGACATCGCAGTGATGACTAACTTGACTCATGAGCATCTGGACTACCACGGCAGCTTTCAGGCCTATAGGAAGGCCAAATTGAAGCTGTTTAAGGCTGCAGCGCGTAACAAAAAGGGCAAACAGCTAGGAATAGTTAATTCTGACGACCCAAATGCGATCTATTTCGTGGATGCAGTGCCTAACGTTATTGGGTATAGCTTGATGAAATCTGATGATCCTAACGTACTGTTTCCAGAAGATCTGAAGATCACGCCAAAAGGTAGTTCATACACAACAACCTATAACGGCGAACAAGTATCCGTTAAGTGTCATATACCAGGAGAATTCAACGTCGCTAATAGCCTAGCGGCAGTTGCAGTGGGCTTAAGTTTGGGCCTAAGTGCTAAACAGGTAGGGGACGGAATTGCGTCGCTAGATAACGTAGAAGGTCGCATGACACGGATCGACGCTGGACAGGAATTTGACGTAATTGTGGACTATGCTCATACCCCAGATAGTTTTGAAAAACTTCTCTCAGACGTTAGAAAAGTAACTAATGGTAACCTCTTGTGCTTATTCGGGTCTGCAGGGCGCCGTGACGAGACAAAAAGGGCAATTCAGGGCAAAATAGCAGGAAAATATGCAGACATCGTAGTGGTGACCGAAGAAGACGATAGGGATATAGACGGCAACCTAATAATGGACCAGATTGCTTCAGGTGCTGCTGAATCGGGCAAAAGCTTGGACCACGACCTATTTAAGATTCTGGACAGGGAAGAGGCTATAGCTTTTACCCTTAAAAAGGCTAAAAAAGGCGATACTGTAATGCTACTAGGCAAAGGCCATGAGAAAACTATAGAGCGAGCTGACGGAGAACATCCCTGGGACGAAATAGCCCTAACCAAAAAACTCCTCAAGAAGTAATACTGCGCGCAAACATTGACAAAATCAGCTTTTTGTGATAGATTATTTGTATGATAAAGTCTCATACACCGGAATCTGCCCCAGGTAACCCAAATATTGTAGCTGTACCTTATACCTACTTCAACAGTAGTGAGCCTTCCTTTTTTGGCAGAAGGCGCAGATACGATGCTAGGAATATAGTGGAGATAAATGGCAAGTCTGCTTTAGCAGAAGACATCGAGTCTGACTCTAGTAATCAACTGGCGACTAGCCTATTATTGCTACCCGAGCATATTGTACCAAGACTCGAAGAGTACGCGGACGAATTAGCAGCAGGAGGTGTATCTCAAGAAGGCCTATACACAGGGCAAGGTGAAGTAGTGAGAAACTGTGCGAGTTTTGTTAGCGCAATGGCAGGAGTAGAGTTTGACCATAGATTACTGAATGACACCGCTAACTTTAACGGATGGACACCAGAAGAAAGAGGCCCAGACTATCAGCCAGAGCCTGGAGAATTCGTAATATACGCCAAGCCTGAACCGCAGAAATGGATGCACTGGGGAGTAGGTGTCGGTGGTGATGTACCTGGAGTTATTGGACTGGGCGGCCCAAATGGACATGGACTCACGATATCCTCAAGTCCAGACTTAGCAGTTCTAGCAATGGGGCACAAGACAACTCATACGGCGCATCATCCTCAAATAGCAGCTTAAATTAATCTAAAGTTAAGCTGGTGCAGCGTATAAATCCGCCGCCTTTTAGTAGCTCTGTTACGTCTGGTGTGTAGATCTTCAACCCTTTGGCCTCCAGGATGCTCTTCAATACAGGCGCGTAGCTGCTCATTATTACCGATTCTCCAGTTGAAACTAGATTGCATGCAAACCCGTTCATTGCCTCTTCTAGGCTTACCTCGATCTTTTCTAGATCGGTTATTGCGTGTATTCTCTCCTGGCTTTCCGGTATGAATGCTTCTGGGCACCAAATGATAGTTTGTTCGTCAATTACAGCAAGCGCCAAGTCTAGGTCATAGAAGAAGCTATCTGGCCATTCAGTAACAGGGTTGATAATAGCTTTTCTGTCCGCATCCATTTGTGGAATTGTAGTTAATCCAATTACTTCTAGATTTAACTCACGTGCTAGTAGCGGATGAGCTTCATGACTTGTGCGGTAGTCACTACCTACGAACAAGTATTTGCCGCAGGGCAGAGCATCTCCTTGCCCACTAAAGTGTATGTCCGCCGGCAGTTTTACTACTTCAAAGCCCCTTTTACGTAGAATTTCCTCCGCATAGGCTTCTTCAGGCTGCCTTTTGTTGGGTAGGTTGGCCATAACTGCCTTATTACCATTAATAACTGCCCAATTTGCTGTGTATACCCCATCTTGAGATGAAGAGGGAGCATCTACCTTTACTACATTAATCCCTGCCTTTTCGAAGCATTCACGTATCTCTGCATGTTCTTGTAGCGCCTTCAGCTTGTCTACTGGCACCTGGTCGTCCATATGGGCGTTAATTGCATATGTATCATCGAAGTAATCTGCCCCGGACATCATTACTGTAGTGTTTATTTTTTGCATTAGCACTATTGTACCAGAATCAATAATTCCTCTTGAACATTATCACAAATTAGTGTATAATAAAAGATTATGTACAGTCATTTTAACTTAGGTCCAGAATTTAAGCTACCAGTCCTAGAAGATCTTGCCAGTAGGCTTACCCCCGAGCAGCCCGGAGCTCGGTGTAGGGTACCCGTATATGGTGGTTCCATACAGGTTGGGTTTAAGGGTAAGCCGACAAGGTTTAATTCAGTAAATGTAGCAGAGGGAGACTTTGGCCTGAACGTATTTGTGGGGACTCCGATGCCCTTTGAGGGGCCAATAATAAGAGATGGACGGATAGACAGACACAGAACCCCTGAGATCGGTGAAATCCAACTGCATAGACTTGGTTACGGTTGGTTGGCGGATGTGACAGGCATAGATGGAGATCATGTACAACTTACCCCTGTCGATCGACTTGTTATTTCTAGGACATTAGCCAAGCTGGGAGAGAGACTAACCAGATAGACATAAAAGTTTGCATTATTATAACAATTGTAGTATTCTATACTTAATATATAAATTCGGTGGGATTTTACAGGAGTTAACGTAGAAGACCATGGCATTATTCAATCGCAATAAACAGACAACCATCGCAGAGCTAGAAGAGTATTATCAAAATCAGAGCAAGACTAGTAATATTGGTCAGTTAGTTGGTGCAATTGTCGGAGTTTTACTAGTAGTAGCGCTTCTTGTTGCACTATATTTCGGTACTAGATGGTCATATAGACAAATTGTCGCTGACACTAGCCCAGAAGCAACCGTATCCCTGACTGACACGACCAATGATGCACCAATAACAATAATTGCGAATGATACCGCGGATTCAGACGGAACCGTTACAGACGAAGCAGCTACAACCACTAGAAGTGACGAAGCAACAACGTCAATAACTTTCACAGATAACAATAGCGACATTACTGACATAGTAGGCAAGAATACAGAAGAAAACATACCTGATACAGGCGCTGGTAGCTTACTTATTGCAATCCCAGTAGTAGCTACTGCAATAGGCTACTCAATCTCTCGAAAATCCCAACTCAAATAGAATAAAACACTTCTGCTTGAGCTAATTTTTGATTTTCTTGGCGCGACTCGCTAACGAAACGTATCTTAATACGTTGAAGTGCGACTCGTAGGCTAAAAAATCTAAAAGAAGCCAAGAGGGCAATGGAGTAACTAGCTCTGCTAGTTAGCAGATTGGCCGCCAGATGAGTTTTGAGAGAAGTAGTTGATCTCGTTAATAATATCTAACAACGCTTGAGCCCGCTCTCGGTCGTCAGCGATTCCTTTTGCAGACTCCAATGCTTTCTCGATGAGCGTATGGTTGTCATTTGCCTGGATCATCATCATAGTAGTTCTGAACGTTTCTTCCGGAGTTCCACCGATGTGGTCTACTAACGGTTCTAGATGTGTCAGTGCTTGCTGTTTCATACCAGCTAACTGCTTGTGGTCTGCGGGTTGCATAGGCGCTGGCCCAGATTGTTGCGGAGCAGGATGTACAGATGGGTCATAAGGCTGAACAGATTGCGGGGCTGGTGGTTGTGGCTGGCCAGCTGCAGTAGATAATGGGTGATTTACTGGCTGAGCTACGGGTAGCGCGGGCGCAATTGGCTGTTGGGATGTTTGCTGTGGTGCTTGCGGCATCGGAGCTGCAGGTCGTGATGGATCGTAAGGCTGCACAGTCTGAGGCTCCACATGAGCTGCTGGCTGACTTGCTAACTGTTTAACATTTTCCAGCATAGCCGGGTCGTCGTTGCTCTGTGTATTGTCGTTAGTCCCTATCATTCCACCCCCACGGTTAACTTCATTTAGAAGCTGTAATTAACAATTACTTAGTCACAGTGACCATATAATTGAATTTGTCATATATATACACCAATATTACCATAACCGTTTCAAAATAATGCAGTTAAATGCAAAATGCAAAATGATAAATCTATGCAAAATGGCCATTGATCAATGAAAAATGCTTCAGTATTGCTATACTAAAGCCATGCTAGATGATTTAAAATATATACACAACAAAGATGCTCAAGACGCCCTAGGGATAGCCGCTAAACAATGGCAACAACTAAGCACAACTTATGATTTACCAGACATGAACTTCGATGTATCCAATATTGTTTTCGCCGGGATGGGCGGATCGGCATTAGCCGCGCTTATCTCTATCAGTTGGCCAGCATACGACAGGCCATTCGAAATATGGCGCCGTTATGGAATGCCTAAATACGTATCTAAGGACACATTAGTTATAGTATCCAGCTATTCAGGAAACACAGAGGAGACCTTGTCTTCACTAGAAGCAGCAGAAATTGCAGGCGCACACATAGCAGTTATAGCCAGTGGCGGAAAGTTAGCAGATGCAGCTGTAGCCAAAGGGTATCCATTGGCCAGACTGCCTGAAGTTTCTCAGCCACGTTTCGGCGCACTAAGCAGCCTTAAGGCTATAGTAACAATTCTAGAAAAAGTGGGCATTGTTAGCGCTGAGGATAGCTCTAAAGCTATAGCTACCACCGCAAAATTTCTAGAAAACCAGATAGCTAACTGGCTCCCTGAAGTACCGACATCTAAAAACCCCGCCAAGCAATTAGCACTAGAAGTAGCAGGCACCACCCCAGTAATATATGGTGGTCACGAAATGTACTCAGCAGCATATAAGTGGAAAATCAGCTTTAATGAAAACGCCAAAAACGTAGCTTGGTGTAATGAAATACCAGAGTTTTCTCATAACGAATTCTTAGGTTGGACATCACACCCTGTAGATAAGCCGTACTCCGTCATAGACCTACGCAGTAGTTTCGAGCATCCTAGAATTCAGAAAAGATTTGAAGTTACAGACAGATTACTTAGTGGGCAACGCCCTGCTGCCCATGTGGTAGATGCAGTTGGCGATACAAAACTAGAGCATCTGCTGTACTGTGTTGCATACGGAGATTTCGTTAGTTTATACACCGCACTTTTGAACGGGTTGAATCCGTCGCCGGTAGATCTAATAGAGAAGATGAAGAAGTCCCTGGACGACACACCAGATAACTCTGCCAACTAACAGAGTGAGTTGCACTAGTTGTGTTCTTGGGCTACTTCGCTATTTTCACCAAAAATACTCGCGTCACTGTACCTATGTACAGCTTGCTCCGTGTTTTAAGTGAGAAATACCGAACTAGCCTCAAGTGTGTCGCACAGGGTCCTTAGACGACTGACCACAATAGCCTGTATTAGAGCAAAGCTCTAATACAGGCTATTGTTAACGGCGAATTGCGCTAGTTTTACCTAGAAAGAGTCGGTGAAGTTGACGTTGTATTGATTTCTTAACCATAAGATAACACCTATAGAAAAAGCTAGTAAAAAGACTAGCAAGACAGTGCGGTGCCATTCTTTTAACGGTTTTCGCTTCTTTTTGCGGAACATTGCGCCTAGGTCAGCTAGTGTTTCGCCCTTAGGTGCTTTTTCTGATGGCATTTTATATTTCCTCCGTTATTGGATATGCTGTTATTACTAATCTATTCGCTGCGCTCCATACGGGGTCACATGTGTATATTGTCAGTTTCTTGCGTGTTGACGGGCCTTCTATCTCTACAGCCGTTTCGTCTACTACGCTTTTGTCAGCTACTTCGTAGAGGATCTCTTCGCCTTCCCAGTATAACGCCAGTGTATGGCCGACTTCCACTTTATCTAGGTGGTAGAAAGTCGACACGTTGTTCCCGAAAAACCTATGGCCAACTATGACAGTATTGTTTTCGTCCAATGGAGTTGCTGTACCTGGTCTACGCCATGTCCCACCTTCATTAATCGTCCATATATTCGCACCTTCATTAATAGGCTCATTGACCTGGATAGACGGGATTACTATACGGTTGTCCTTTGGAATGGAGTCTGTAGATGTACTGCCTTCTGATTTAGCTAATTCACCTGCATATGGAGCTTTGGCTTCTGGTGACTTATCCTGGAACATATACGTTAACTCAGGGATAAAAGGGGTGACCGATATATATAGCCCCAATATTACTACTATCACTGATAAAAAGTTATTGAATGTCCTTAGATTTAACTTCATTTTACTGCTCCTCTCCTTACTATTACAGGTCTCTAAGTGCTGTGATAGGATCTTTTCTGGCAGCTTGCACTGCAGGTAAGATTCCGGAGATAATGCCGGTTGCTGCCGATAGACCAAATACTATCAGCGCGACATTAAGCGAGAGTAATGGTTGCAAGTCGGTAGTGACACGCACTACAGCGTTTGCTATCAGCGATGCGCCGATACCTATTATTCCGCCGAATATGCTTAGGACTACTGCTTCAGTCACGAATTGCCCTAGTATTTGTGTGTTTGTTGCACCTATAGCTTTTCTGATTCCGATTTCACGTGTTCGTTCACTAACGGTAGCGAACATGATGTTCATAATTCCTATGCCACCAACGATGAATGATATAAATGCCACTCCCGCAATAAATACTGTCAGTTGGTAGAACACTTCATTGGTCGCCTCTAATGCCTCTTCTTTTTCTAGTACGCTGAAATCTTCTTGGCCTGCATGGTTGGCTTTCAGGGTAGTTCGTATATCATCAGCAACTTTAGTTACGGAGTCAGGCGATTCCGTCTCTACGAACAGCTGGAGTAGTTGTATATTCCCACCGACATCGCGCGCTGCATCGAATGGTAGGATTATAGAGTCGTTGACGTTAATAGTCGCAAATGTACCTGAACTTTGCTGTTCAAATATTCCTTGTACGATGTAATCCACTCCTCGGATACTTAGCCGTTTGCCAATTGGAACGTTTTCTTCAAACAATCTTTCCGCTACATCTCGGCCGATGATAGCAGTATTCTTTGTGTTGTCCTCTGCAGCAAAAAACGATCCAAATTCTATCTTCTGGTTTAGTAGCAGGGGCAGTCTGCTGGTAGTAGCAATAATATTTCCGTTATACTCACGATTGTCATAGCTAGCAATACCGCTGATAACACCTACAGGAACCGCAGAAACTACACCGTCTACTTGTTCTGTGTCGCGCCAATCTTTCTCGCTAAGCGATCCGGCACCATTCGTAAATGTCTTTAATGCATCTAGGCTTATAGCTCGAGCTTCGGTTTGCTTGCCTGGTCTAACTACTATCAGCGAGTCACCGACTTCACCCACTTGTTCTGTGATTTGACGGCGTACACCTTCACCCAACGAAACTATTGTTACTACTGAACTGACTCCGACAATAATGCCAAACATAGTTAACCCACTACGGAATTTTGCACCACGTATTGAGTTAAGAGCCATCTTGAAATAGGTTGATATCATCATTTTGCCCCCGGTTTCTTCGGATTAGTACCGCGTGACAGTTTAGCTCGTTTAGAATTCTTTCGTTTAGAATTCTTTTTCCTGCCTTTTCGGCGCTTAGACTTCTTGGCTGGGATTACTTCGGGCATCTCTTCCATCATAGCGCTGACATTTGCTAACTTCTCGTCATCGTTAGACTTACGTAGAGCTTCGATCGCATTTTTTATCCTTGTTGGAATCTCACCAACTGTACTCGCCTCATCGTAAACAATAGTTCCGTCTAGCATATATATAATTCGATCTGCGTACCTAGTCAGGGAAGGGTTATGTGTCACCATTACTACAGTATTGCCTAGCTTGTGGATGTCGCTAAGTAGCTCCATCACCACACGTGCTGACACGCTGTCTAAATTGCCGGTAGGTTCGTCTGCAATTATTATGTTGGGGTTGTTTACTAGTGCTCTTGCTATAGATACTCTCTGCATTTGGCCGCCAGATAGCTGGCTGGGAAGGTATGAATCGCGGTCTTCTAGCCCAACTTGTTTTAATACATTGTCAGCAGTCTTTAAGCGCTTACTTTGTCTCATGCCTTTGTATGCAAGGGGCAGGGCGACGTTTTCTACAGCAGTTAACTTAGATATAAGGTTAAACGATTGGAATATAAACCCAATGTTATCTCGGCGGATCTTAGCTAGTCTTAGTTTCGGCAGCCTAGATACGTTTCGGCTGTTTAATTTGTATGTTCCATGCGTAGGTTTGTCTAATAGACCGATCAGATTCATTAGCGTAGTTTTTCCTGAGCCACTTGGCCCCATCACAGCTATGAACTCGCCCTTGTCTATAGATAGAGAAACACCGTCAAGCGCCACAGTTGTAGCATCACCAAAACCGTATAGTTTTGATACTTCTTCTATCTCGATAATTGGCATTACTTGGCTTGACTCTTCCTATTTTATTCTCGGCCTGCTACTAACCAGCCCACAGATTCATTGATACGACTAAAAGATTATTCGTTAATATAATTGTAACCCCAGATACATCGCTATACAAGCATGAGTGTGTTAGATATGAAGGATATCAATCATAAACATTGAATCTTTTTCTTAAGCCAAAGAAAAACACCCGTACAAAAATGTACGAGTGCTTCTCTCTGGCGGAGAGGAAGGGATGAATGACCTAATGCGCCCACGCTAAGGGGCATTAGCGAACCTGTGCTTCGAATCCTTTTCTTCAGTGAAAGAAAAACACCCGTACAAAAATGTACGAGTGCTTCTCTCTGGCGGAGAGGAAGGGATTCGAACCCTCGAAACGAGTTGCCCCGCTTACACGCTTTCCAAGCGTGCTCCTTCGACCACTCGGACACCTCTCCAATAGGTATATATTATACACAAAAATCCCAGCTTTACCCTTTAAAAACACCGTAAAAAGTGTTATGATCTTTTGAGCTGGAGGGGTCGCATAGTGGTTTAGTGCAGTGGTCTTGAAAACCGCCAGGCCGGAAACGGTCTCGAGGGTTCGAATCCCTCCTCCTCCGCCAAAATAAAAAGTCGTGTCATACACGGCTTTTTGTATTTGATAGTAAGAAGTGCCAGTGGCACTTCAGAAACGAACCTTCACTTGGAAACTTGTTTTCCAAAGACGAAGTTCGGGGGTCGCTGAACGTGACCGAATCCCTTCCTCTCCGCCAGAAATATGACAAGTAGCGTGGTTCACACGACCTTTTATTTTGGCAACATAACTTGTATCGGCGTATACTTACTAGTATTAACAGGGAGT
>JBLFWT010000023.1:0-12592 GCA_047611885.1 Saccharimonadales bacterium (SeqCode)
CAATAATTCTTGATATATGCCTAGCGAAAATAGAACTTTTTTACGGAGGTGAAATATCAGTGTAAAAGTTTGCCAAAATGTAAAAAGCCAAACCATAGACTGTTAAAGTTCTATAATTTGGCTTGGCGGGGGTGATAGGACTTGCCCACATTCTGCGGTCACGTTCCGCGACCCCGAGATTTCATGACATCAAGCAAGCTTGATTCAGAAAGTCTCCTTGCGACGATTCGCTGGATCGTCTCACCCAGAACTTCTGCTCATAGCAACAAGTTGCTGAGTGAAGATTCTCTTGCATAATGCCACAGGCATTATTCACCTACGACACCGAGTGTGTCGTAGTCTCAAGTCTATCTCCCACTAAATTCAAAAACCAGACGAAAAGTCTGGTTTCAAAATTTGGCAGGGGTGATAGGACTTGAACCTACGACACCCAGTTTTGGAGACTGGTGCTCTAGCCAGCTGAGCTACACCCCTACGGTGTTAGTACATTATATACGATATAGCTAGAATCTGGTAGAACACTTAGGGCAATCATCAGAAGGCTAATATATGTAGGAGAAATAGGTAGGGGCTACTGTGCGGGTTGTTACTGCGTATAGGGCACGGTAGTTCATTTCGCTGATGTTGACTGTTCCGTCAGCGTTAACGCTCTCTACATAGACTACGTGATTACCACGTTGGCCTATCGCTCCGGCACGAGGAGATCCGCCAGTTGCTAAGCCTTGTGAGGCTGCTCTGGACACCCATGTAGCTGCGTTTCCAAGGTTGTTTGGCATATCTGGTCGTCTACTTTTAGCGTACCAAGTACAGTTGCCTGCAGTATATCTATTACCTACTGAGCTTCCCAATGGTGCTGATACTGACTGTACTGTTGATGAGCTAGCAACTGATACGGTTGGCTTCGGCACAATAATAACTACTGGTTCAGGTATTACTCTTTCTTCTAGTACTTCTTCTGTACCAGGAATTATCAGTTTATCGCCCTCGCTAATTACATCAGGGGTCGCTAGACTAACATTCTTAGAGAATATTCTTTGCCATTCCACGTCGTGCTGTTTAGCAATTTTTGATAGAGTTTCATCTTCTTTTACTGTATGAATAACTTCTATAGGCTCTTCTACGGTTTCCTCTATGAGCACTATTGGCTCTGGAGGGTTTTCGTTTACTGCTACTAGCAGCTCTACAGCTGACTCTTCTGGTTGCATACTAGCAACTATGTCAATATTCAGAGGTGCTGCACCTGCTTTAGCTGAACTTAGTACAAATATTACGGCGCATGTAAAAACACCCGTTAACACGGAATTACGCATTATAACCTTTACTCCTTTTGCATTAAATATGTCCCCAGCATCAACGACTAATAAACAAATGTTGCCGCTGGAGTTCACACCCATTTTCCTCACACGAAAAAAGACATGAAATTTCATCCTACTGGACTATCCCTCTACATGTCAATACATAATCAGTATAAAATATAGCTATTTGGATATAACAGGGAAAGATACATGTTGTAGAATTGTACTATTTAAAATCTTTTATGGCGTTCATATTGATAGATCACGCTTAAAAAGGTTGCACACGGATTGAATCGTATAGCTCAATCTGTTATAACTATAGATCATGGCTAGTGCGACAAAAATAACACCAAGCAAACCTATCCTCATACTGTTGTATGGATTTCCAGGAGCGGGGAAAACCTATTTTGCAAGAAACTTATCGGATATCGTCCAGTGTGCACACGTACACAGCGACAGGATTAGACACGAACTATTTGAAGAACCGCGGTTTGACGACCAAGAAAACGGCATAGTAAAGCATTTAATGGATTACATGACATCTGAATTTTTAGCTGCTGGTGTTAGCGTTGTTTACGACACCAACATGATGAGAAAAGGCGAAAGACACAGAATGAGAGAGATGGCGCGAAAAAGTGGCGTACAGACACTACTAGTATGGTTCCAGGTAGATGCCGAGTCTTCATTCAAGCGGATCAATCAGCGCGACAGAAGGAAGTCAGACGATAAGTTCGCTGTCGAATATGACCAAGAAGACTTCCGCCGCTATGCTTCACGGATGCAACAGCCAACAGTAAATGAAGATTACGTAGTAGTTAGCGGCAAACATACATTCAATTCTCAGAAATCTTCATTCCTAAAACGCTTAAAAGAAATGAACCTTATATCTACCGAAACCGTACAGAGCGAAGTAGTAAAGCCAGGCTTAATCAACTTAGTACCTCAAGCACTCAGTGGACGTGTGGATATGAAGCGCCGAAACATAAACATACGGTAGTCATCGCCAATGGTTAAGAAATTATATATCGAGCATCTAGGCATCAGCGTTACTCTAACGCGCAGAGTAGGCACTAGGAGCATACGGATCAGCTTACGCAACGATGGAACTATAAAAATTAGTGTGCCTTACGGGGTGTCTGATCGTAGCGCAGAAAAGTTTTTAATAAGTAAAGCAGAATGGATCAAAGAGCACGCGAAAGTGCGTCCAAATCTAGTAGACGGTCAACATATCGGGAAATCTCATAGACTGGTGCTGTTGAGAAGCGACGTAGAAGCTATCAAGACTAGAGTAGGTAAAAACGAGGTCACTGTAACTCTACCTCTAGATATTTCTGCCGATTCTGATGAAGCACAGCATAAAATACAATCTACTGCAGAACGAGCACTGAAAAAGGAGGCAGAGTCGCTACTACCGCAAAGACTTGAGTTTCTAGCAAATAAATACGACATTGAATACGGCCAAGTATCAGTCAAAAAACTAAAAAGTCGTTGGGGTTCATGTGATTCGCGCAAGAACATAGTGCTAAACATATATTTGATGCAGCTGGACTGGTCGCTTATAGACTACGTGATAGTCCATGAGCTGGCTCACACACATCATCAACACCACCAGAAACCGTTCTGGGACTTTCTGGAGACAATGCTACCAGACTACAAACAACGCAAGAAATTAATCAAAGACAAACCGACAAATATAGTAGGCACCAACTATTAAGCAGGCTTTGACAATTGGCACTTCCCATTTAGCATAGACTTAACAATTTACAATTACCAATTTCTAGCCAACTAAATTACTATAGTTCGGTCACAGGGTCGTCGAGGTTCCTGAAACTGTGAATTTTTTTGAATTCATTTCAGTAAAATACATTTAGTACCCAGGGGAGAATCCCCACAGAAAAACTAAACAATGTTTTTCCTTGCGGCTAAAGAGAGGATGTTCCCCCTCTTTACATAAATGTAGGTTATAATACTGCTAATGGATAAAGCAAGTAAGACGAATCTTGAGCATGAGCGTTTGGAAAGCCTAGTTAACAGCATGGCTGACGGAGTGTTAGCTACGGACGAGAAGGGCATGATAGCCCTATATAATGGTGCGGCACTAGACGTATTGGACATTAACGCTATACAGAAGAACGACCCTATTGAAGAAATACTACGGCTATATAACGAAACAGAGCAACCCCTGGACACCAAACAGATAATCCTAAGTTCGAAAACACAAACTGTTTCGCGTGATTACAAGATCAAGTACAACGACGACAGTTACGCCAATATATACCTAAGCATTTCGCCTGTGCACTTAGGTTATGGAAAGGGTGATAGGGGCGGATTTGTGCTTATAATCAGGGACATAACCCGTGAAAAATCTCTGGAAGAAGAGCGCGACGAATTTATCAGCGTAATTAGCCACGAACTGCGAACTCCAGTTGCAATAACTGAAGGCGCTGTTAGTAACGCGCAATTTATCGCTGAAAAAACTGGCGACATAGAGAAGGTCAAAGAAGCATTAGATAGCGCACATCAGCAAGCAATATACCTAGAAAACATGATAAACGACCTATCCACACTATCTAGAGCCGAACGAGGTGTATTGGATGACAACATAGAGGACATTAATGCACATGACTTCGTCGAAAGTCTGCAGAAACTGTATGAATCCCAGGCAACTGACAAGGGCCTACACCTACACATAGACGTAGATCCATCGCTAGAGCTACTGAAGTCCGCTAGGCTGTACGTGCAAGAAATAATGCAGAACTTCATAACCAACGCGATCAAATACACTCAGGAAGGCTCTGTGACTATCCACGCCAAGCAAGTGAAGGATGGAGTGGAGTTCGCTGTATCAGATACCGGCATAGGAATCAGTAAGGGCGATCAATCAAGGGTGTTCGACAAATTCTTCCGTAGCGAGGACTTTAAAACTAGAGAACAGAACGGGACAGGGCTGGGACTACACGTCACCCGCAAGCTAGCAGAACTAGCTAAAGCCAAAATATCTCTAGAATCTGAAATAGGCAAAGGCTCAACTTTCACAATATTCTTCCCCAACCTAAAATAATTAACTCTTAGGTGGTACGAACGACACAGACATACCAGCAACGACGGCTATGCTTCCTACGGCAATAATTGCTGGGCTCTGGTCGGCAATTGGAGTCATGGCATCGTGCATAATTTTGAGAAAATATATATTTGATAAATACCCCCCTCGTTATCTCATGCTTAATCCTGGTCGTAATATATTCATAATTGAATATGATAGTAAAACATAAGTATACAAAAAGCAAAGATTTATCGACCTAATACAATAGCAGACTGAAGAATATACTGTTGGAATAGACAAGAGATTTATCCTATACCATTCGTACGTCGTTGTGGCTGAATGTTCTCGTAGCGGAGTGATACAGAATGCACAATACCCCTCTGTAGCGGCTTCAAGATTAGCTTGCCTTCAGATTTAGGCCGAGTAGATAAGTGAGTTGACCGTCTGCTGCCTCATCTGGTATAGTATTGCTATTGACGTCTGAGGAAACTCAGGCTTTTTAAATTGAGAGGAAAGCAATCGTGGCCGAGAAGAAACCAGCAAAAAGCAGGAAGACAGCTGTCAAAAAAGCAGCTATCGTAAAGAAGAAATCAACAATGCGCGAGAGTGCCGCTAAAACACGCGCATCTCAATCTAAACCAAAAAGAGTACGTAAAGCTGCAGAGGCAGTATCTAAGCCAGTTAGTGCAACAGGTGCAGCCCTAACACAGGAATTCCACCTGTTCGAGCGTAAAGAAGGCGGCAACTTCTACACAAAAAGTAGAAAGCTAAGCCCTGCTTTCATGCGTAATTCATGGCTAGAAATCAAACAAGTTACGTGGCCAGGCCGGAGAGAAACCTGGAGACTAGTCTTTTCGGTATTCCTATTTGCAATAGCAATGGGAACAATAATCGCTGTATTAGACTACGGACTAGAAAAAGTACTAAGAGAAATAATTTTATAACCAGAATATAAGGATCCCCAATGAGTAAACGATACGACACAACTAAAACTTGGTACGCAATACATACATACAGTGGTTACGAAGAAAAAGTAGCAGAATCTATTCGCCAGAGAGCAGAGTCCCTAGACATGAGCGACAAGATTTTCCAGGTACTAGTACCAAAAGAAAAGATGATCGAGATCAAAAACGGTAAACGTAAAGTTGTGGAGAAAAAGATCTTCCAAGGCTACGTATTTGTAGAAATGAAGCTATCTGAGGACGCTTGGTACATCGTGCGTAACACTCCATCAGTAACCGGATTCGTAGGGACAGGCAATGACCCATCACCAGTAAGCGAAGACGAGATCGACAAAATCCTAAAACGTATGGGCAAAGACGATCCAAAGCACAAAATCGATTTCACTATAGGCGAAATCGTCAGTATCGTTGATGGACCTTTCAAAGGTTTCGATGGTGCTATTAATGAGATAGACGCAACTAAGGGCAAACTAAAGGTCTTGGTCAATATGTTCGGCCGTGAAACACCAGTAGAACTTGACGGTCTACAGGTCAAAAAAGGCAACTAAAGCAGCTGGATCTAGTTATTATGACTACGATAGAACGCCAACTGCCAGAAACTAGGTTTGAAATATAGAAGCTACCTTTGCCAAGCATCTATCTAGGTAAGACCTAGCGTAACGCTCGAAGGAACAACAGAGCCTTTGTTAGATGAAGCGGTTAGCCTCCTGATGGCAAACTTACGAATGGTAGTATCAATGGCAAATAGATATGACATGCCTCAAGGCATCGAACGAATTGACCTGGTTAGTGAAGGAACCATTGCGCTAGGCCGTAAGATTGACAAGTTCGACCCACCTCGTTGCTTGAAATATATAACATTTGGATTGGCCGGCATACAGACAACGTGAGGGCGTACTGCAGAAATTTTTCTACGGAGCTAACAACACAGTCGCTGTTTAAGAGCTTAGAGTAACTGGTGAAACTATTAAGACTGACATTTATAAAGCCCTATCGCAACTTAGTAGTCTACTTGCAGCTGATCCACTGACTGACAACTAACTATAAACCAACGCAAGTGGTACTAGACAGCCAAAAGTAAGAGTATGTTTGGTAGCAGAAAATTAGACTTCTTTAAGGAAATATAGTAGAATAGATCAGTTACGCACATAAATTACTAACAATTTATATAAGCGAAAGGAACCTAGGTTATATTAAGCTTCAAACTATTAACCTAAGGTAGAAAAAATTATTATGGCAGGACCAAAAGTCACAGCAAATCTAAAAATGAAATTACGCGGCGGACAAGCCAGTGCAGCTCCTCCTGTAGGATCAACACTAGGTCAGTACGGCGTTAACATGATGGACTTCATTAACCCGTTCAACGAAGAAACTAAAGACCGCATGGGACAAGACGTTACAGCGCACATCGCTATTCACGAAGACAAGTCTATGACTTGGAGAGTTGTAGGAGTGCCGACAGATGTACAGATACTAAATGCCCTAAACATCAAAAAGGGGTCAGGCAAGCCTAACTCTGAAAAACTTCCACAGAAGCTAACAGACAAGATGGTTACAGAGATTGCAGAAGCAAAAGCTATAGACATGAATACAGATCGAATAGACTCAGTTAAGCGTATGGTTGCTGGTACAGCACGAAGCATGGGAATAGAAGTAGAAGGCTAGACATTATTTATCTTTAGGAGATAACATGGCAGAAAACTTTCCGAACAATAGTGCAAACAAATCTCAGATGGAGAAAAATCTCGACGCTAAAGCCGAGAGAATTAAGCGTAGTCTAAAACAGCTTGAAATGAGAGACTTCGACGGTATAGACGAATCTACGAAGACCACCAGGATGTCGATAAAGGCTATGGGGTTCAAAATGACTCCTGTACTACAAACAGACGATGAGGACAATGAGTAGGCATTACGAATATGAACCAAAGCCAGACTTAGAAATGAGTGAAGATGTCAGGCAGCATGTTGATACACTGGCAGATAATTTAGCTATGAAAGAATTTCTGAAACCTCTGGATGCATCAATAGCCATAATTGAGGGGAGTGCTTTACGCAAAAACTGATAGCTGGTATAATAGAAGTTAAGTAAAATTTAATTTGTGGGAGAGTAATCTAAAAATTACTCGTATGTACCACGAGAGGAACCAAAAATGGCAAAAAAAGCCGATCTATTAGCAGAAGCTAAGAAACTAAAACTTGAAGTAACAGAAAAGAACACCATCAAGGAAATCGAGGCTGCGCTAGCTGCTGTTGATGCTCCTGAAGTGACCGCAGAACCTGCGGAAGAAAAAGCTTCTACTGCGAAAGCAGGAAAGAGAAGTGCTAAAGGCATTGCAGAAGCAGAAGAAAAAGCTGCAAAAGAAGAGCGTAAAGAACACGCATCTGAAGAAAACTCTGACGAAGAGGAAGCGGCTAAGCCAAAAATTATAGAAATCCGTAAACCACGTATCGAACGTGCAGGGAAGAAATTCCAGGCTGCATCAAAACTAGTAGACAAAGCATTGGAATACAGCACTAAAGACGCAATTGACCTAGCTATCAAGTCATCTACGACTAAGTTCGACTCTACCGTAGAACTACACATCAGACTTAACGTAGACCCTAAGCAAGCCGACCAGAACGTACGTGAGATCTTAGTATTACCTGCCGGAAACGGTAAAACAGTGCGTGTTGCAGTATTTGGTGAAGCAGACGACGTAGCAGCAGCTAAAAAAGCCGGTGCAGACGTAGCTGGTGCAGAAGAATTCCTACAGCAACTAGATAAAGGTATTATCGACTTTGACGTACTAATAGCGTCACCATTAGTTATGGCTAAGCTAGGTAAATACGCTCGTATCCTTGGACCAAAGGGACTAATGCCTAACCCTAAGAGCGGTACAGTAACTAAAGACGTAGTGAAAGCTATTGAACAAGCACGCGCCGGTAAAGTAGAACTACGTGTAGACGAAGCAGGAATTGTACACTTAGGTGTAGGTAAAGTTGGATTCGGTACAGATAAACTACTACAGAACGTGCATGCCGTATTCAACAGCATCAAAACTGCTAAACCATCTAGTGTAAAGGGCAACTACGTAGAAACTGTCTACATGACTACCACTATGGGTCCTAGCATCCGAATACTTAACTCAGAGATCTAGATCCTAAAATGCACAACAAAAGAAACTGTGAGACATTACGACACGTATACAAAGTAGCCTCTAACAAGTATCCAGTCACTTAAAAACCCCAATCGCTGTCAAGGATCATCCTTGACAGCAATCAATCTGCGGTATGTTCCTTGATGTCTTTTAGGCCACTTTTATAGCCTGTATAATCGTCACAAAAATCTATATAGTCTTGCGCGGAACTGAATTGACCAACCACAAAATCAGTCGAAAGCCATCGCGGGGCAGTTACTGTCCCAGAATAATACTTATAGCTACTATAGTCATAGCTCTGGTAACTAACGCCAAGATCAATAGGGTTAAGGTGAATGTATCTACTTATATGCAACCAGTAACTATCCGAATTGATTAAGGATGCCTTATATATACCTTGAAATAGATGACCTTGACGATCGTGTCGTCTATTAAAATATGATACATAGCCAGTCATTACCGACCTCATCAATTTACTGATTCCGTCATGTGAATATTGAAAAAGTTGTAGGTGGTAGTGATTAGGCATCAAACAGTAAGACACGAGCTTAACTTCTTTGTATAGCTTCAATCTCCTGAGCCTATCAGCATCGACTGCTGTCATAGCCTCACTAATTAACTGTTTATCCTCCTCTTCTGAAAGACAAAATTTTAGAAAACTTAGGAAAACTTTGTAATCCTGTTCATCTAGGAATATGTCGCACTTATTTGCCCCTCTATTGTATGCGTGCCACATCTGGTCTGTATCAAAATGCTTAACGGTATTTCTTGAAGGCATACATTTACTATAAGCTTTATGGATTCGCTGTCAAGGATGATCCTTGACAGCGATCAAGGGGGGCCGGGGGGGTGTAAAAAAGACCTAAAAATCATTGCGCTAATGCTTGGTTAGTCTAGGTAGATAATCTAAACTATATAGCAGATATGGATAAGGGTAACTCGCAAGGTTCTAATCCACTAAACCCGAAAACCGGGCAAGGTGTGTACAGCAATCGGCAGATAAAAAACGCGATTGCGGATGGTCATATTGTGTTTCATCCGTACATCGAAGAGCACATAGCTGGAAGCAGCGTAGATGTGACTCTAGGGCATTGGTATTACCGAACGGAGCGTAATTCTAACGGCGGCTTCTACAACCCTTTTGATCCTGGGGATGTATCCAAGTACTTCGAGGGGCCATTTGCGGCAGAGACTCACGAAATGTGGGCTGAGGGGAACGGGCGTAAGCAGTTTTCAGGCATTCCTCCTGAGCAACCTGTTATCGTCCTAGGACCTGGTGAAAGAATATTGGCTCACACTCACGAATTTATAGGTATTAAGCCTCCTGGAACTAGCACAATGCAGGCAAGGAGCACATGGGGCCGTAACGGTGTAGCTGTTTGTTTGGATGCAGGCTGGGGAGACCCGGGGTATGTAAACCGCTGGACTATGGAAATCTATAACATGAACCAGAACCACAGTGTAGTACTGCCTATTGGCGAGCGCATAGCACAACTAGTGTTTTACCACACCGGTCCTGTCGATGGTCAGTACACCGACATTAGTGGTAAATATCAAACTGATAAAGACACAGACCTACAGAAGCTCATGCGAGAATGGCGACCAGAACAGATGCTACCTAAAGCGTACAAAGATAAGCGCAGAAAGCCACTAGAATTATGAATGACCAGCAACCATTAGCGGGCAGTTTTTTCGTAATAGAGGGCACTGATGCTTCTGGTAAGTCTACTCAGTTCAAGTTATTGGCAGAAAAGCTAGCGTCCGAAGGCTACGATGTAGTCACTTTTGACTTCCCACAGTACAACAAGGACTCAAGCTATTTTGTGCGAGAATATCTGGCTGGCAACTACGGACAAGCCGATGACGTTGGGCCGTATACGGGAAGCGTATTCTACGCTATGGATCGTTATGCGGCAAAGGATGCTATCACCGCGGCTCTTGCAGCAGGAAAAGTTGTTCTATCTAACCGATTCACTGGCAGCAATATGGCTCACCAAGGAACTAAATTTATTCATCCTGAAGAACGCAGAGGCTACTTTATCTGGCTAGATAACCTGGAATACCAAATGCTAGGTATACCACGACCTACGGCCAGCTTAGTGCTACGAGTAGATGTAGAAACTACCCAGCAGCTGATTAAACTGCGTTCTGAAGAAGAAGATCGCCCAATAGACATCCACGAAGCAGATATCTCACACCTAGAACGATCCGTTGAGGTATATGACGATCTATGTACGCTATTTCCTAAAGACTTCTTACGCATAGACTGCGTTAGAAGTAACAAATTCATGACACGTGAGCAAATACATGAAATTGTCTGGAAAACGGTACAGCCAATGCTTCCTGTACCATCAAGTAAAGGATCAGTATCTAGAGGCGAAGAACCTCAGAAAGCCTTAGTCGAGAAAAATGCCGCTGGCGCAACAGTGATGACCGAGGCCGGTAAAGACTTCCTGAAAGATGCAGTTACTAGCACTGAAAGTAATGTCTATGCATTTAGTGACCAAATGAGCCCTATAACTATTGCCGCTGCAATGGCTAGACTTTCTAGACGATCAGATGATATGCGCGTGACTATACTGGACGAGTTTTCTAACTCCACTAGTGGCAAGGACGAAAAACTACTAAAGCGCGTTATAACAGCCTACGGCGACGATTCTGTGCAGCAGCTGGTCGGACAGCACGTCGTGGTTGAGGGAGCATCGAATCTACTGACCAAAAAGCTGGAGTGGGGCAGACTAGCTTCTTACCTAGAGCAATCCACTAGATATATATTCTTTGACCAGAAAGACCCAGAAGGTAACTATAAATACGTGATACCTAGTAGCGTGCAGGGCGAATCACGTGATAAATACATAGAAATTATAGATGACATTTTCGACACATATTCATCTATGGTCAGAGAGTTAACAGAATACGTCAGATCTGAATCAGACGTGCCTGCGGCGGAACGAGACGGCGCATGGAAGGGTGCAACACGTGCACAGGCGTGTGACGCTATCCGTGACACGCTACCGGTGGCAACTAAAGCGACTGTAGGTATATTCGCGTCAGGACAAGCACTAGAGAGCCTTATTATGCACCTATTGAGCGATGAACTGGTAGAGTCTAGAGAAACCGGCGAAAAGCTATTGGTAGAATCCAGGAAAGTCATGAGCACATTCCTAGAGCGCGCTGACAAACCATCTCGTGGTGGTGCCGCAATAGCATACAGATCAAACACTAGAGAGTCAGTTAAAAGACTAGCAGACGATATGCTGCCAGTAACGCACACTAGTACTACTAAAGCTGTTGATCTAGTAAGCCATTGGCCTAAAAACGAACTAGACCTAGTGCCAGACATGCTATATGAACACAGCGATATGCCCCTCCGAGACATCCAGGAAGCAGTTAAAACTTGGTCTTACGAGGAGAAGGAAAAGGTATTCAACGCATATGTGGGTGAGAGACTAAATCGCAGACACAAACCAGGCAGGGCCATAGAAAAGAGCAACTACAGCTGGGATCTAGTGTGTGACTACGGAATATTTAGAGACCTTCAGAGACACCGAATGGTAAATGACCTAACCTGGCAGCAGCTAACACCTAGGTACGGCTACGATATACCTGACCTGGTTGAAGAAGCAGGGCTAACTGAAAGATTTGAATACTGTTTCGATCAATCATTAAAGCTACACAGCATATTGACTGCAGCCGGGCTAGAAGATGAAGCCCAATACGCTACATTACTTGGCCACAAGATGCGCTGGAAGATTAGTTATAACGCACGTCAAGCGTTCCACCTGCACGAACTACGTACTACTCCACACGGACATCCAGGCTACCGAAAACTGGTTAAACAAATGCACGAAAAATTATCTGAAAAGCACCCATTACTAGGGCAAGCTATGAAATTTGTAAACCAAGATGAGGACCCTGAATTATCGCGTCTTGCGGCTGAACGCTACACCCAGTTTAAGCTTGGAAATCTAAATTAAACTTCTGATTCGCCTGGCAATTGAAGCGGAATATAATTAATTCTAATAGCAGGTAATCCCCAGTCTTGCTGATCTATAATTTCTTTTTCAAAAACTCTAAGTGTATCCCTTCCATCTTCTTCGACTATTTCACTGCGAATGATTATTAGTCCGCCAAGGGATTCCTTTATAAGAGGTG
>JBLFWT010000024.1:0-11884 GCA_047611885.1 Saccharimonadales bacterium (SeqCode)
GGTGCCTCAGCAGCCCTCTCCATAAGAGAATACCTAGAACGTAAGTAAGCTTTTACTGGAAACGGTCGGGGTAGTCGGTGAAAATCCCTACTACTCCCCAATCTTCCAGTTCTTTAGCCCTCTCTGGGCTGTTTACTGTGTAGGCGTATAATTTGAACCCTTGCTTATTCATAGAGTGTACGAACCCTGACCATAGCCATTTTTCGTTTATGTGGACGCGCTTTGTGTTTAGTAGTGTTGCCTCTGTTACCGCTCTGATCCCCGACCATTTTTCAATATTTGCAATTTCCGCATCAGGAAATACTTTTTTGATGTCCTGCAGTATCCTGTATTTAAAGCTTGAGAATATAATGTCGCCTTTGTAACCTTCCAATGCTTTTTTCAGATGACTCACCACTCTTGACTCTTTGATCTCAAGGTTTAGGGGAGCTTTGCCGTTTACTTGATTCAACGCTTGAGCAAGAGGGCAGTACACTTGAGTTTTGATAATAGGATCATGCGACAGGACAAGTATTCCTGTCTGCATTCGGACGTCTAGTTCAATCACATCTGCTTTAAAGCTTAGTGCCTTGCTAATGCCATCCAACGAATTTTCTGTTGCTAGGCCCATTGCGCCGCGGTGTCCGATAATCTCCATAGTGTGTTAATTATACTCCTAAGACTAATGCACTAGTCAAATCCTACAATCATACAACATTCCCTCCTGTCCCGCTGTCAAGGATCATCCTTGACAGCGGGAAGGATCATCCTTGACAGCGGGACAGTGGCGGGAGGGTTTGTTTATGGATTGTTGAGGGGTTTGGGGTGACTAGTGTGATTTGCTGGTGTACAATATAACTAAATCAAATATCACGGAGATAAATAATGGATTACAACGCAGTACTAACACCATATAGCGAAGACAAGAGCGTAAACGTAGTAGTAGAAATTCCTAAAGGGTCTATGCATAAGGTTGAATATGATCGCCACATGAAGCTGATGCGACTAGACCGCGTAGAACCCGGAATATTCGCGAAACCTTGTAACTACGGATTCATCCCAGGTACTTTGGACGACGATGGCGATGAGCTGGACGTTCTGCTAGTAACAGAAGAACCATTAGTCACCGGACTAGTCGTTGACGCGACAGTTCTAGGTGTTCTAGAGTTCGAAGATGACGGCGAAATGGACCACAAAGTAATCTGTGTGCCATCAGACGATAGACATACCGACAACTGCATCACATCTCTAGAAGATCTAGGTTCACGATGGCAACAAATGATAGAGCACCATTTTACGCACTATAAAGACCTGAAGAAGCCTGGGAGTACTAAAGTACTAGGTTTCGGCGACGCAGATAAAGCCCACGAAGTGATAGCAGAATGCATAGAGCGCTGGAATAATCAGTAATCCAAACCACCTTAAGGATGCATAGATGTTAAGCACAGATGTTATACAAAAGGCTTTGTTAATAACAAAGGATAACGAGCTTTTAGTGATCAGGCGTGGTGAGACCGATGATCGAAGGCCTCTTCAGTGGGATCTGCCTGGTGGATACTTAGATAAAGACGAAGAGCTTGATCACGGAATAATTCGTGAGATCAAAGAAGAAGTAGGCATAGCTGTCGAGAGCGTAAAGACAATTTATGCGCTAACTGAACATAACAAATGGGACGGCGGCGAAGCAAACACAGTTCGCATGTTCTATAGCGCGCGGGTTGAAAAGCAAGACATTGAGCTAAGCTGGGAGCATGACAAATATCAATGGGTAAAACTAGTCGAGTCAGTTGCCTTATTTCAGCATGAGCCGCTAATTGAGGCTTTGCTCTACATTATCGATAATAAAGTTGAACTTTAAACCTTAAGCGGGATATAATACTCTCTAGATATATAATTAGGGAGTTAATGATGAAGACACGGGTAGCTATTAATGGTTTTGGACGTATTGGGCGAAACGCATTCAAAGTCGCATTTGAGCGTAAAGACATAGAAGTAGTAGCGATTAATGATTTGACTGACACTAAGATGCTAGCGCATTTACTGAAATACGACTCGAACTACGGTAACTATCCGCATAAAGTTTCTAGTGATGACAAGCATGTGATAGTAGACGATCTTAAGGTTCCAGTATTTTCTGAACGTGACCCGAAGGATCTTCCGTGGAAAGATGTCGGAGTTGACGTAGTCATTGAATCGACCGGATTTTTCGTAAAGAGCGAGCTAGCCAAGGCTCACGTAGACGCAGGTGCAAAGCGAGTAGTGATCAGCGCCCCGGCCAAAGACGACGGAGCAGTCACGGTAGTATTGGGCGCAAACGAAAGCGATCTAGAGGGCAATAGTGCAGTTGTGTACAGTAATGCTAGCTGTACAACTAATAGTATGGCGGCAGTGATGGATATAATGGATCGAGAATACGGCATAGAAAAAGCTATGATGACAACCATACACAGTTATACAGCAGACCAGAAGCTGCAGGATGCACCGCACGGAGACTATAGACGAGCACGCGCCGCAGCGCAGAACATCATTCCTACGACGTCTGGAGCAGCCATAGCTGTAGCCAAGACTGTGCCTAGCCTGAAGGGTAAGTTCGATGGCATGGCTATACGTGTACCGACTAGCGTGGTTAGCATCAGCGATATAACAATGGTATTGAAGAAAGATACGACCATCAAAGATATTAATGCGATGCTGAAGAAGACATGCGCAGAACCTTACTACCAAGGCATTATCGACTGTACAGAAGAACAGCTAGTTTCATCTGACTTTATAGGCAACAGCCACAGTGGGATTATCGACCTACCTTCTACGAACGTAGTTGACGGCGATTTGGTTAAGGTAGCCGTATGGTATGACAATGAATGGGGCTTTTCAAACCGCCTGATAGAATTAGTAGCAGATATAGGCAAAACTCTTTAAGCAGGAAAAACGTAATGAATAGCGCTAACTCGGTTCTCACAGTCATCCACTTCTCTGTACCGATTCACGCAGAGAATATGATTCTCTGGTTGCTCTACGCCTTTTTTAGTACAGTAAAGAGCATGACGGCCAAAACCTCCATAATGGTGTCATTTTTTCAAGATCTCCAATCCCTAGCACTTAATCCACAGTCCATATTTTCAAGGAGTGTTATATGAAAATATTCTTAGGCGCTGATCACAGGGGATTCCACCTCAAAGAGAAGATCGAGAAGTATCTATTAGCTCAAGGGTATGATGTTATTGATGAGGGAGACGAAAAGCTCTCGCCTGATGACGATTTTACTGTGTTTGCATCTAGAGTAGCATCTGCGCTTAAGGCAGATTCAGACCATAATAGTAGAGGTATATTGATATGTGGCAGCGGTCAAGGTATGGTAATAGCTGCAAATAGGCACAAAGGCATACGTGCAGGCTTAGGTTGGAGCGCTAAAGCGGCAGTAGAAACCAGGAATGACGAGGATACAAACGTATTGGCGCTGCCTGCGGAAGTGCTAGAAGATAACGATGCTTGGCAGCAAGTAGTAGATGCTTGGCTGGACGCTCCATTTTCTGGAGCGGCTAGGTATAAAAGGCGTATAGTTCAGTTAGATCAGCTATAGAAATCTAGCTCTGTTTGTTATAGTAAATTTATGAATAAGAAGCAAGCAGTAATAACGCCTACTATAACTACAGATGACCCGCACGAATTTAGGGATCAGATGACGCTTATTGGTGGGTTCGCTGACGGTGTGCATTTAGATTTTTCCGACGGGGTGTTTTCTCCTTCGACGCTACTTCACATCAAAGATGCTTGGCGTAGTGACGACTTGATCACGCATGCTCACGTAATGTATCAAGATCCATACAGCGTAATAGCCGCTATAGAAAACCTCGAAGCCGATCTAGTCATCCTGCACGCAGAATCCGACAATGTAAAAAAGTGTCTGCAGAAGCTAAGCGAAAACGGCACTAGAGCTGGTATAGCATTGCTACCTGATTCAGACGTAAGCGACATAGTAGACCTGGAGATAGATGGTCTATTTGAGCACGTGTTGGTGTTCGGAGGCCGCTTAGGTTTCCAGGGTAGCGATGCGGATATGGAGCAGTTGAATAAAATCAAAGCAATAAAGAAAACTTATCCTGGTATTGAGATTGGCTGGGATGGCGGCGTAAACGACGCGAATGTTAAAAGTATCGTTTCCGGCGGTGTAGATGTAGTAAATGTCGGCGGTCATATAAAAAACGCCGATAAGCCACAAAAAGCTTATGATAAGCTAGTATCTCTGATACAATCATAAGTAATATGGCAAAAAGTTTTACTGACAAAAAGAAGACTATTGAAGAACTTGAACTGATCGCAAACGATATCAGAGTGGATATTGTGCAGAGCCTAGTGCATTCAGCAAAAAGTGGACATAGCGCTGGTCCCTTAGGCCTCGCTGACATTTTTGCTGCACTATATTTTGATGTATTGAAACACGACCCGAAAGATCCAGACTGGGATGAACGCGACTTATTACTGCTAAGCAATGGTCACTGTGTACCTGTGCAGTACGCTGCTATGGCAAACGCAGGTTACTTGCCTAGGAAAGAGTTATTTACACTGCGTCAGTTTGGCAGTAGATTACAAGGCCACCCAGAGCGCAAGCTATTACCCGGACTAGAAACTACCAGCGGCCCATTAGGTAGCGGACTAAGCCAAGCTGCAGGAATCGCACTAAGTATGCGCATGGACGAGCAATCGCACAGATGGGTATATGTTGTAACTGGTGATGGTGAGCTGAATGAAGGAAATATCTGGGAAGCAGCCATGTTTGCAGCAAAATACAAGCTACATAACCTGATTGCGATAGTTGATAGAAACAATATCCAGATAGACGGAACTACTGAGCACGTGATGCCGCTAGAGGACTTACGAGCCAAGTGGGAAGCATTCGGCTGGCATGTAATAGAGATAGATGGAAATGACGTAGAGTCAGTAATAGATGCATGTTCAATGGCTAGAGCCATAGTGGAAAAGCCAACAGTGATCATTGCCCATACAATACCGGGCAAAGGCGTAGACTATATGGAGTACGATTATCATTGGCATGGAATGCCCGTGGGGCTAAAAGACGTAGCCGGAGCACCACCGAAGAACGAGCAGGCGCGCGTAGCACTAAAAGAACTCCGTACTATGCGCGGGAAAATAAGAAACGAGAGTAACCACTAATGAATGACTCACAGATATTAGATCCCAGATTCCAGATGTTAAGTAGAGAAAGCGCAGCTTTACGCATCTCCAATCTCCAATCTCCAATCTCCAATCTTGATTCTACAGGAGCAACACGACTATGAATCTACATCTACTAGACATGAAAGATTGGGGCAGCGAGCCTACCAGAAAAGGATTCGGTATTGGGCTTGTCAAGGCTGGCGATGCAGATGAGAATGTAGTAGCACTATGCGCTGATCTAACTGACTCAGTACAAATGTCGCCATTTGCAGAGAAATACCCAGAGCGATTCGTAGAAGTCGGTGTGGCGGAACAGAACCTAGTAACGGTGGCCAGCGGTATGGCCCATATGGGTAAGATACCATTTACAGCTAGTTACGCGGCATTCAGTCCAGGACGTAACTGGGAGCAGATCAAAACTACTGCCGCATTGAACGACCAACCAGTCAAGATAATCGGAGCTCATGCTGGACTATACACTGGTCCTGATGGTGCAACTCACCAGATGTTAGAAGACGTAGCTTTAATGCGAGTTATGCCAAATATGGTAGTTATCGTACCAGGTGATAGCGTAGAGGCGGAAAAGGCCACTATACTAATGGCTAAGGACAAGCGACCAACTTATCTACGGCTTGCTCGAGACTCTTCAGCAGTTATGACTACGCCCCAAACACCATTTGAGATCGGCAGAGCATATGTATTTTCACCCGGAAAAGATCTGACTATTATATCCAATGGAACTATGACGTCTGTTGCCCTGCAAGCAGCAGAAAAGTTATTCCATGACGGTATAGATGCAGAAGTAATCCATTGCCCAAGCGTTAAACCGCTAGATGCAGCCACTATATTGACTAGTGTCAAAAAGACTAGAAAAGTTATTACTATCGAGGAAGCACAAGTAGCTGGTGGATTAGGTGGAGCAGTAACAGAACTACTTAGCGAACATTTACCAGTCCCAGTAATAAGAATGGGCGTAAAAGATCGTTATGGTCAGTCTGGTACACCAGAAGAGCTGTTAGAGCACTACGGACTAACACCGAAACACGTCATGATCAACGCCCACGAACTAGCTGGATAATTTATAGTTGCATCACTTTAGCATAAGAGGTTACAATAGTAACAACTAAATGTGGGGAAATATATAGTGGGATTATCATTAGAGCGTATTCGAGAGAACTGCGCCAATGCACGTGAATTAATGGAGCGAGCCAAAAAAGAGAAGTTTGCAGTAGGGGCATTCAACCTAGACAATCAGGAAACTCTGATAGCTGTCGCAAGAGCCGCTAAGAAGACCAACTCACCTGTGTTAGTAGAGTTGAGCGCCGGCGAGGTTAAGGCTATGGGTCTGGACAACGTCCGCGACATGGTAGAAAACTACAAAGAGCAATTTGGTATAGAAATGTACATAAACCTTGACCATTCCCCAAGTGTCGAGAATGCGATAGCTGCAATCGAAGCAGGATACGAATTTATACACATAGACATCTCACAGGCCAACCACGACGCTACAGACGATGAAATAGTAGAAGCCACCCAAAAGGTAGTGGAGTACGCTAAGTTTACCGGTGCGATCGTAGAGAGTGAGCCACATTATTTCGGAGGATCTAGCAATGTACACGAGGAAGAGTTTGACTACGAAGAAATCAAGAAGACATTTTCTACCCCCGAAGTTGCAAAAAACTTCGTAGACATTACTGGTATCGATACTTTTGCGGCTGCTATAGGAAACTTGCACGGTTCATACCCGATCCCTAAGGTGCTTGACCTGGAGTTGCTACAACGACTACGTGATGGCCTGGACTGTAATATCAGCCTTCACGGTGGCTCCGGTACTCCAGGGCACTACTTTGAAGAAGCTGTGAAGATTGGTGTACAGAAAGTTAACATCAACAGCGATATGCGTAAAGAATACAGAAACACTCTAGAGCTTGTACTCTCAGAGAACGAGACAGAGTTCGCTGTAGTGAAGCTAATGGACACAGTTATAGAGGCGGTTTCTGCAGTAGTAGTTTCGAAGATAAAGGTATTTAACAGTTCAGGAAAGGCAAGAGTATAATGGCCAAAAAAGCTAAACAACTTGATGTATTGTGCGTTGGAGATGTGGTTACTGATGCATTTATAGACTTAATCGAAAAACATGAACACACACAGAAACGAGAAGACGGTGTTACAGAGCTTGCTTTTGAACTTGGGACTAAAATCCCTTACGACCACGCAGAAGTTATAGCCGGTGTTGGTAACGCTCCTAATGCAGCTGTTTCTTTCTCAAGGCTTGGGCTAAACGCAGGCATGGTGTCTAACGTTGGTGACGATGACTGGGGACGAGAAATCATCGCTGCTCTAAAAGGTAACGGAGTAGATACTAGGTTCGTCCATGAAAATGCAGGCAAGGCATCAAACTATCACTACGTCATGTGGTATGCCGAAGAGCGGACAATATTTATCAAACACGAGACGTACGACTATCAATGGCCAAAGTTCCGTCCAGCAGATATACCAAAGTGGGTATACTTTAGCTCTATCAGTGATAACGCAATGGAGTACCATGACGAAATATCTGACTGGCTAGATGAGCACCCAGATGTGAAACTAGCTTTCCAACCTGGAACGTTCCAGATGAGTGAAAAACTTAGTGAACGAATGCTTCGCCTATATAGACGAGCAGAAGTAGTAGTACTAAACCGCGAAGAGGCGACAGAAGTGTTTAGCGCGAATCATGAGGATATTCACGATCAGCTGAACAAGATGCATGAAGCGGGAATCAAAATCGCTATGGTTACCGATGGGCCTAATGGTGCATATGTATCTGACGGAAATAAAAGGTGGAGCATGCCCCTATATCCTGACCCATCCCCTCCGATAGAGAGAACTGGTGCTGGCGATGCATTCGCGTCTACATTCACTGCTGCGTTAATGAAGGGTGCCGACGTGCCTAGCGCACTGCTATGGGCACCGATAAACTCTATGAACGTTGTTCAGCATGTTGGAGCTCAAGAAGGCCTACTAACAGATGATGAAATCGACTACTACTTACGAAACGCACCTAAAGACTTCCATCCAACAGAAATGTAATGTCTAGACTTATAGCTAATCTATTAGATGCTGACCCAAGGACACTAGATAAAATAGTGTCTAGGTTAGAGCACATGTCTATACAGCCAGGTATCGACGTCCAGTTAACAGCAGAGATTATCACCCAAACTAGGGAAAAAGCTCGCAGGCTTGGACTAGACCCGGCTGATACCACTCCAAAGGAGTTCTACTATGCGTTGGTAGCGAAGGCTAGAGCCGATGGTGAAGTTTTGCGATATCGACTTGGTCTACAGGACCCTATTACCTCAGCAAAAGCAGCTGAGATAATAGCATCATCATCCGAAGCTTTGTTAAAGAGAGACATTGTTGTCAGCATGCAGCCTGCCGCAGTGAAACGAATTCTGAAAGCTGTTCCGCCTAAGAAAACAATGCGCGCTCTTCACTTTAGGTCTGTGGATTCCGTTTTGAAACGCGAAAATCCTCTACTAGTATACTCATTGGCAAAGAGGCTAGAGGACAAAACTTGGCATTCGCAGGTACACGCCAGGATCAAGCGGCTTCAAGCCCGTGATGCAGTAGAACGGCCTGTACAGATATTATCTTTGTCCGAAGCGTGGTTGGAAAAGCTAAAAAAGCATGATTTCGACAGTGTTGTCCAGCCAGTTCCAGAAATAGGCAGTGTTTTGATTCTTCCTTCTATGCCTCTAGCAGTTAAGGGTTCTGTACTGCTTACTGTCAGTCTGGTTCTACAGGCTGCTCAACGGCTGGCGATTGAGTCGCTGCCTTATAGAGCAAAGGCCTTATCGACTGGTCTAGAAAATCTCCTGCCTGATATAGCAGCCGGAGTCCTAGATGAGTTAGCGCCAGTTCATGGTATGCAACCTTCTTGGAATGCCGTATATCAGTTACTGTCTCAGCAGAGTAAAAGCCATTTACCCGATTTCGAGTTTGTACTCAGTGATTTAGAGTGGGAAAGCACTGAAACTAGGCTAGCTTCACTAGCTCCTGAGTTAGACTTTTGGGTCAATACTCACTTTCTAGGATTCAAGGATTCACCGCTTCCATTGTCACTACATGTGGTCGATGTGGCCGCCAGCTTAGTTATGGACAAGAAATACTCACATCAAGTCGTATCCCATATGCGCTCAAGCCTGTGGAACGAACTACAAGTGCGCTATATGAAGCACGAATCTATGGAACAACTTATTACGTCGCAACTAACAATGGCGCAGGGAATAATACTGTAGCGTAGATCTTGGATACTAGAGCTTGGATCATTGAGACTACGCATATTGGTAAATGTTAAATTGTGCTTGGTTAGACAAGCGTAAGCAGTTACAATATAGATAATGAAATATAGTATCTGTGTATCAGGCGCTGCTGCCGGCAAATCCGTTGATGAATCTTGTGGTCTAGGCTATGAGCTGGGAGTAGCAATAGCTAAGTCTGGGCATACTATTACTACTGGAGCTACGGTTGGCTTGCCTCTATATGCTGCTAAAGGAGCAGTGGACTTCGGTGGTCAAAGCATAGGTTTTAGCCCAGCAGCCTCACTGCGCGAACATGTTCGTAAATACCGCCTACCAATAGGATTCTTCGATTACGTTAACTTTACTGGGATGCACTATATAGGCCGAGATATTCACTTAGTACAGAGCAGTGATGCGGTAATTACTGTTGGTGGACGCATGGGCTCACTTCACGAGTTCACGACTGCACTAGAAGCTCATATGCCATGTGGAGTATTGTTAGGATCAGGAGGTCTAGCAGACGTTATTCCTGACCTATTGGAAAAACTAGAGGAGCCAGCTGGCTCACAGATCTTCTTCGATACTGACCCTGAAAAGCTTGTTAAGAAGATCGTATCTGTACTAGAAGCACAGAACAAAGACATCGAACTAGACTCACTAAAAGAAGAGTGGATGGTTAAAGCAAGTATCTGTCAGCCACTAGCTGGAAAACATGGATTCACCGCTGGTGACCAAAAATCTAGCCGAATGGGTTAGGCGGCTACTGAAACAGGTACTTCAGGGATGCTAAGAAGGTCAATTGCGGGCAGATCAGTAGTATCAACATTTACTAGCCCGAGACTACAGGAGGCACAGGCTAGAACAGCGATGTCATTCATGTAGTCGCGAACAGTCGCTTCGAGCTCAGAGTGGAATACGATTGCGACTTTCCTGCACGTAAATAGACCTTCATGCACCTCACCAATTTTAGTGATTGACGATTTGTTGGATGGGCATTCTGGACCGCTGGTTGTTACTGCTAGATCTATACGCATATTTTATTATTATATATTATACGGCATAGAGTGCAATGTGTCAATAGCTAGGTTATTTCTCATCTGTTATAATGATTGGATATTATGAAGTTTAGGATAAAATCAGACTACAAGCCTACAGGTGACCAGCCTACCGCGATCAAGCAATTAGTAGAGGGTCTAGAGTCGGGTGAGCGTGAACAAACTCTATTGGGTGCAACTGGGTCTGGTAAAACATTCACTATGGCTAATATCATTGAAAAGACTCAGAAGCCTACTCTAATAGTTTGCCACAACAAAACCCTTGCCGCTCAGCTGTATGAAGAGTTCAGGAACTTCTTCCCAGACAACGCCGTACATTACTTCGTTAGCTACTTCGACTATTATCAGCCAGAAGCATACGTAGCAAGGTCTGACACATTCATAGAAAAAGACAGTGCAGTAAATGAGGAGATCGACAGGATGCGCCATGCCGCTACAGATTCCCTACTATCACGCAGGGACGTAATAATAATAGCTAGTGTTAGCTGTATATACGGTATTGGTAGCCCATCTAGCTATGAACAGATGGCGATAACAGTCAAGAAGTCCGAGCGACGCGTGCGCGATAAGTTGATACGACAGTTAACCGACATCCAGTATGAACGAAATGATATAGACTTCCACCGTGGAACATTCAGAGTTAGAGGAGACGTTATAGATATATTCCCTGCTGCTGAAGAGACTGCATATAGAGTCGAATTTTTCGGCGACGAAATAGAAGAGATCACTAAACTAGATCCATTAACCGGTGAAGTACTGGGTAAGCCTGACAAATTGACGGTATTCCCAAGTTCTCACTATGTGACGCCGCAGGATAAAGTTAAGCAGTCTATCCAAAAGATCGAAATTGAGCTGGAGCAGCGGGTCAAGCAGTTCAAATCAGACGACAAACTGATCGAAGCACAGCGCATAGCCCAAAGAACTCGTTTTGATATAGAAATGCTGCAGGAAACAGGCTTTGTCAAAGGTATAGAAAACTATTCCAGGTATCTGACCGACCGAGAAGAGGGTGAACAACCAGCGACACTACTAGATTATTACCCTGACGACTTTTTGCTATTGGTAGACGAGTCCCACATGACGATGCCCCAGGTAAGAGGGATGTATAACGGAGATAGAGCAAGAAAAGAAGTGTTAGTAGAGCACGGGTTCAGACTGCCTAGTGCTCTTGACAATAGACCACTGAAATTTACTGAATTCGAAAGGCATATTAATCAAGTAGTATATGTAAGCGCAACTCCTGCAGACTATGAGCTGTCACGTAGTCCGGCCCCTGCTCAACAGGTAATACGACCTACCGGGTTACTTGATCCTGTCTTGGAAGTTAGGCCTATTGAGCATCAGGTGGACGATCTGATTGCAGAAATACGCGTAACTATAGAAAAGAAACAG
>JBLFWT010000025.1:0-10930 GCA_047611885.1 Saccharimonadales bacterium (SeqCode)
CGCTATTTTTGTCTACGCCCAAGGCTGTCCAACTGAGCTAATACCCCAAGAATCGTTCATTGCTACATCAAGATATCACAGTATTATGTTTCTGGATACATAGTTGGTTAGAGCACGGCGCTATTTTTGTCTACGCCCAAGGCTGTCCAACTCACCTAATGACTCAAGTTTCAGTAGTATAACAAAAACATGAATTACCGGCTAGAACTGGTACAATATAGGTTATGAATACACAGCAAGCAATAAAATACATTGAGCATTGGAATTTACGTAAACTAACGAAACTGATCACACTATTAGCCGTAGTAATAGGCCTTGTAACATCTTGGTTCTGGTACCAGAGTATATATATGACTAATGAGCGCCGATTCTGGGCAGCTATTAATAACAGTATGTCTACGCAAAGTGTGGTTCGTACATTGACAGATGGCGGTACGGGTAATGAAGTAACACAGGACTTTAGGTTCCACTTCTCACCTCAGAAAGCTATAGAGAACAGGATTCTACTCACAGAACGAAACGCTACTACAGATACCAAGATAGAAACAGAAGGCATCGTGACCCCATTTGATCAATTCCTTAGATATTCATCATTTAGTAGCCTTGATCAGGGTGACTTACTAGCAGAAGACGGTTCTAGTCTTGTAGGCAAATGGGCCTCCGGGGGAGAAACACAGCCTACAGAGGATATAGCTAAGCTAAACTTTGTTAGCGAGCAAGTTTCTCTCGTAATTTTTGGTAACTTCTCGGCTACATTCAGAAACTCTGCGTTACAAGATATGAAGGACAATGCTGTATACGGAGACTCGCTGAACACAGCAAAAGAAGGGGAACTTGACGGTAGAAAGACACTTGAATATGGAATCAGCGTTTCTCTACCCGACTATGTAAGGCTACTGCAAGATTCATTCCACGAGTCAGGATTAGGGGACTTCCCGCCGTTAGCACCAGAAAACTACCGAGAAGGCTCTAGGGTAAACGGCGTAGTAGTAATAGACAAAGGAACTAACGAAATACTTGTAGTCGGCTTCGGTGGCCGTACGGAAGAGTACGGTAACTACGGTGTAGTGAAGAATATCGAGAATCCTATACCAGTAATGACAATCGATGAACTACAGTCACAAGTACAATCAAGCATTCAGCTAGGAAGCTAATATCTAAATGCGGAAGCTAGTAGCACTTACGCTGAAAAAACAAGCAAAACGGATGCTGCGTAAACATAAAGTAAAAGTTGTAGTTGTAACAGGGAGCGTCGGTAAAACGTCAACTACCCAAGCTGTAGCAACAGTGTTATCGGAAAATTTTAACGTTCGAAAGACTCTGCATAACTACAATACGGATATTGGCGTACCATGCTCTGTCTTTGGTAGAACTTTTCCTGTTAGTGTGAAAAATATATTCGGCTGGGCTTGGATTATTGCGTCAAATGAAGTGAGCATCTTGAGACGTCAGGACTATAACTTACTTGTTCTAGAGCTTGGAACAGACACTCCTGGTGAAATAAAAGAGTTCTCATGGTTGAATCCAGATATTGCTATAGTTACGGCGGTAGCTCCAGAGCATATGGAATATTTTAAGACAATCGATGCAGTAGCTGAAGAGGAGTTGTCTGTAGCAGCGTTTGCAGACAAGACAATAGTTAATAAATCGATGGTCGCCTCGAAGTATTTAAAGTTTGCAAAGAGCGACGAGTTATTCAACTATCACAGAACAGACATATCCCACCTAGGATTAGATGCTTCAGACCTACAGGTCGTTGGTGAGCACAGTATAGATTCAGTTGCAGCAGCAATAGCTGTTGGACGTGAATTAGGTATGAATAAAAGATCGTTAATCTCTGGAGCAAAGAAGATAGTTGCACAGAACGGAAGGATGAACGTCTTGGAGGGCGTAGATGGCTCTACTCTTATAGACGATACCTATAACTCTTCGCCTGAAGCGGTTACAGCTGCATTAGATTACGTCTACGAATCTAAATATGATCAAAAGATAGTGCTGTTGGGAAATATGAATGAATTAGGTGAATCGTCTGCAGAATTACACAAAAAAGTAGGCGATTACTGCAGACATGACGAGATCGATTTAGTTGTTGCTCTGGGTGCAGATTCTGTTTCCTACACTGCCGCATCTGCAAAAGAAAAAGGGTGTGCAGTAGCTATCGCAGAAAATCCATATGAGGCTGCAGGAATAATAAAAAGACAGCTTGATCGTAACAAGAAGTCAGTAGTGCTTTTGAAGGGCTCGCAGAACGGGGTGTTTGCCGAAGAAGCAACAAAGCTGTTGTTAAGGAACCCTGATGACGTTGAGTTTTTAGTTAGGCAGGATAAATCCTGGATTAAGAAAAAGAAGTTAAGCTTCAAGAGAGATGTTAGTCAGCTATGAATATATTAGTGCTCTACGGGGGTGATGGGCCTGAGAGAGAGGTCTCTCTACGGTCAGGCGCCGCGATTATTAGTGCCCTTTCTTTAACAGTCCATACTGTTTCAGAATACGATCCCAAAAATGGGCTAGAAAGTTTGGCTACAATCTGTGAGGGTATTGATCTAGTTTTACCAATCCTACACGGTAAAAAAGGTGAAGACGGTAGTCTCCAGCGACAACTTGAGTCAGTTGGTGTCGAATATCTTGGTGCAGATAGTGTAGGCTCTGAACAAGCATTCTACAAAGACAAAGCCCACGAAATACTAGAAAAATGCGGGGTGTCTATGGCGGCGTTTGGTGTAGTCGATAGCGGAAGCTATTTAGGCCACCCGCTGTTTAAAAAGCCGTTCGTACTTAAACCTATAGATGGCGGGTCTAGTATAGACACACTAATTGCCAGAGATGCACTTGATACCAAGCTAGAAGTAGCTAGTAAGCTGTTAGAGAAGCACGATACTATGATAGTTGAAGAGCTTGTTGAGGGGCTTGAGATTACCATCCCTGTTCTTGGCACGGAAGCACTAGACCCTATCGCAATAGTAGCCCCAGAAGGTAAGGAATTTGACTACGAGAACAAATATAACGGCTCAACTCAAGAGATTTGTCCAATACCCTCAGAGATGCTGAGCCTGCAGCAGCAAGAAAATGCCAAGAAGATTGCACTTAAAGCACATGAAGCATTGAAGATAAGGCATCTATCTAGAACCGACATGATAATCAAGGAAGATGGCTCAATCGTAGTGCTGGAGCTTAATACTATGCCTGGCATGACCGATCAAAGCCTATTTCCTAGATCCGCCAAAGCTTCAGGCTTGAGTATGGTAGGCATGGTAGAGAAGTTTATTAGTATAGCTAGCTCTAGCAAGTAACATCCGTCCATCTGCTCACCTTAGCAATGCAGTATTCTACATGGGCAGCGCAACTTGATCATTTCTAGGATCATCCAGTTGTCTCTTAATGTTTTAAAAGCAAGCGTACACAGATATATGCTCTTGCGTGCTGATTTACGTGTTGCGGATATTAACTAGTCTCGAAACCGATCTTTTCGAAGGAATGGTACTATCTTTTGTAAGAAGAGCGAGATCCTCTATAATAGTAGGTAATTATGAAGAGATATAATCCAGCAGAGATTGAAGAGAAATGGCAGAAGTATTGGGACCAGAACGGAACCTATACTGTAGACTTGCATTCAGATAAGCCTACATACTACGGTTTTGGAATGTTTAACTACCCTAGTGGAGCTGGAATACACCTAGGACATACAAAAAACTTTACTATCCCTGATATATTGATGCGATTCAAAAGGCAGAATGGATACGAAGCATATTCTCCTGTAGGATTCGACTCTTTTGGTCTTCCGGCTGAAAATTATGCTATAAAAACAGGACAGTCGCCCAGGCAAACTACAGATGAAGCCCTAGCCAGCTACCGTATACAGTACAGGAAAATGGGCTGGAGTATGGACTGGACAAAGGAAATAGATACGTCTAAGGCAGATTACTACAAATGGACACAGTGGTGTTTCTTGCAGCTACATAAAGAAGGCCTAGCATATCAGAAGGAATCGCTGCAGTGGTGGTGCGACCTAGACAAGAGCGTTTTATCTGATGAGCAAGTGATAAACGGTAAATGCTGGCGTCATGACAATGCTGATGATCCACTGGTCACCAAAAAGAGCCTGCGGCAGTGGTTCTTCAAGATTACAGACTATGCAGACGAAATCCTGGATGCTACTGACGATTTAGACTGGACTCCGTGGGTTAAAACAGCTCAAAAGAATTGGATAGGCCGATCTGAAGGAGCTAAGGTTAAGTTTAAGCTTGAAGGTCTTGGTGTAGATAATGAAGAGTTAGAGGTGTTCACAACGGCTTACGATACGATATTTGGCGTAACATTCATGGTCCTTGCTCCTGAACACCCATTAGTGAATAGATGCATTGAGCAGGCTGATAATTCTGCCGAAGTCAAGAAATATGTAGCTGATTCAATCAGAAAAAGTGATATAGACAGAGAGAAAGAAAAGACCAAAACAGGTGTCGAGCTCAAGGGCTTAACAGCGACCAATCCAGCAAATGGCGAACAGATACCATTATGGATTGCAGATTACGTATTGATGGGATACGGCACAGGTGCGGTTATGGCTGTACCTGGAGAGGATGAGCGCGATTATGAATTTGCTAATAAGTATAATCTACCCGTTGTCTACACGACTGAGCAGCAAGAGTTCGTAAGCTATCAGGATATAAAGGCAGACCCATCAAACTACACAGTAGCCAACTCTCAAGAATTCGATGGCCTAACATTTGATAAAGTTAAGCCGGCCATTATGGATAAGCTAGAGTCCGATGGCTCCGGTGCAACCCAAGTAAACTACAAGGTGCGTGACTGGCTAATCAGTAGACAGCGCTACTGGGGTGCTCCTATCCCGGTTATTCACTGTGGTGATTGTGGAGCTGTGCCTGTACCAGAGAAGGATCTACCTGTAGAGTTGCCTGAACTAGATGATTATCACCCTAGCGGAGACGGACGCAGTCCATTGGCTAAGGCGACAGAGTGGCTGAATGTAGCATGTCCGGAATGTGGTAAGGGCGCAGAGCGAGAAACAGACACTATGGATGGGTATGTATGCTCTAGCTGGTACCAGATGCGATACCTATCGCCAAATGATGATACTCAAGCTTGGGATCCACAACTAGCCAAGAAATGGATGTCCGTTGATTTCTACAATGGTGGTGACCACGCTACAGCGCACTTACTATACGCGAGATTCTTCACGAGATTCTTCTACAAGCAAGGACTAGTCGGAGACCCAGAACCGTTCAAGAAAATGTATTTCCACGCTAAGATATTGGCTGAAGACGGAGCTTTCTTTTCTAAGAGTAAGGGTAATGGCATAGATCCACTAGAAGTTATCAACAGTGGCTACGGTGCAGATGCGCTGCGTACTTACATGTCATTCATAGCTCCACCGGATGTTGAGTCCCCTTGGAATAACGATGGCCTACCTAGTTGTTACAGGTTTATAAACCGTATCTGGACCTTAGTACAGGAATATAACGATAGCGATAAAGCAGGAGAAGGCTCACAAAACGCTGAGCTACTAAAGGCTACACACAAAGCTATTAGTAAAGTCTCTAGCGATATAGAATCTATAAAATACAATACTGCGATATCTACTTTGATGGCGACCGTTAATAGTCTATATAAAATTAAAGATCAAGATAATTATTCCTCAGAGTCGTGGCAGACATCTCTAGAGTCTCTAGTATGTCTAGTTGCACCTTTTGCTCCACATGTTGCGGAAGAGTTATGGAGCGATTTAGGGCACGAAGACTCGGTAAACGTGGACCACTGGCCAGAATTAGACGAGAAGTATCTAGTGGAAGACACTCTAAAGCTTGCAGTACAGGTGAACGGAAAGGTGAGGGCCGAGATAGAAGTCTCCGCAGACACAGGCGAAGACGAAATTATGAATCTAGCACTATCTCAAGAAAATGTCGCAGCTCACCTAGCTGGCAAAGAGCCAAAGAAAGTCATATACGTTAAGGGCAGGCTAGTTAGCGTCGTAGTTTAGACTTTATATCGAAGAGTTTAGATAAGTACTTGGGTGTTGAGTTTCAGCAGCATGAATGCCGACTTTAACAGAACTTCCAAAGAATTTCAAATCGCCTGGTACATTGCGTAGAACTGTTCCAATTGTACTTAAAGCATCCCTGCAGTCTTGACCGAGAATATGCCTACCTATTGCACGCTTTGTGGAGCTAGCCATTCCATCGGGTATCCTATATATTCCTAGATCTGGCTTTACGCTATCTGCATAAACGGCCACATCAATATCCTCAAGATCCGATCGTACCACGGCTCCTATTAATTGAGTGTCTGTAAGACGAGAAGGATCACCAAGCACTATTAGATGCTCGGTTGCTTCAATTTCTATTGCTGCTCTACTGTTTAAAACTTGCTCTCTAAAATCTATCATTACTGTATTATAGCATAAACTTAAGCACTATGTCAAGTATTTATGCTTGTCACGCTTATCTTAACAGGGTATAATGGAGTTAATATTTGATACTAACAGAGAGGAATTGGTTTTAAACATATGGGTAAACCAAAGAAACGCACCAGTGCCCGCAAGACAGGCCTACGAAGAAGTCACATCGTACTTGATCTTGCGAAAAAAGTTAACGGTAAATCACCGATTAAAGCACGAACAACTACAAAGCAATCTGGCAAAAAACTAGCTGCTAAATAAGCAACCTAGTTACACATTTTAAAAATCCAATAAATCCATAACCAAAGAGGTTAACAATGGCTTCAAACCGTCACTTAGGCAGAATAGTCGCTCTACAGACCTTGTACGAGTTGGACTTTCGAATTGAGGTCAAAGAGAAGAATCTTGACCAGGACGCTATACTAAAGCGTAATATCGACAGATATAGTGAAGTTGTTGGTGACAAAGATTTTATATCCGATCTAGTTAACGGAGTCCTGAAGAAGGCCAAAGATCTCGACGTCATTATCCAGCCTGTAGCGCCTGACTGGCCAATAGATCAGATAGCGCGCGTTGACCGTACCATCTTGCGAATGGGAGTTTATGAGCTGCACTTCAACAAGTCAGTGCCCGCTAAGGTCGCAATCAACGAGGCTGTGGAGTTGGCTAAGAGCTTTGGAGCAGACAACTCCAGCAAGTTCGTAAACGGCGTGTTAGGCACAGTCCTGAAGCACATAGATGCTGAAGCTGATTCGGCTTCAGACGATAAGGCACCTGAGGTAAAGCCAAAAACTAAAGTAGCCAAAGCCCCAGTCAAGAAGAGCCTCAAGAAAGTAGAAGAGAAATAATGCAGAGACCTAAGCCACTAAAGGCATTCAAAAAGATCGTGAAGAACCGTAGACCTTCAATCAGTGAAGTAGTGCGTGAACCGACGTCAGGTGGTGTTGTGTGGCGCAAGAACTCGCGTGGCAAGGTAGAGATACTTCTAATCCAGGATGCTAAAGACAGATGGACGATCCCTAAGGGGCACATCGAAGAAGGGGAGACCCCTAAAGAAACTGCTAATCGTGAGATTGGTGAAGAAACTGGCCTAAAGGAAATGAAGATGCAGGGCTGGATAGGGAAGATAAACTTCAGGTATCGTAGACAACAGAGTTTGGTGCTTATGACTACAGAAATATTCCTAGTGCAAGCACAGGGTGATACAGACGATATAACCCCAGAGGAGTGGATGAAAGGCATCAAATGGTTCCCCGCAACAGAAGCTCTAGATAAGATCGAGTATGAGGATATTGGGAAGATAATGTTGCTTGGATTACAAAAAATTCGCAAGAACCAACTGTAGAACACCCTATCGTTTCACATTCAGATTCATAGACTGCGATTCGCTTACGAGTCTCGGCTATGAACCAGACTGTACTAACGCTAGAGCGCTCAAGGATCATGCCTGCAAGCATATGGTAGCGTTGAAAATAAAAATCAAATGTGATATAAATAAGGTGAATCTTGGATCTAGCTCACTATAAAACAGATTATGTTTTAACTGAAGTACATCCAAGTCTTCGCTGAAAGGAAGACGGATAATTATATGAAAGAACAGATAAAGAAATACATAGAGTTCGCTGAAAGCGGACTAGGTTTAACGTTCAATAACATCGAGATATTTATGACGGCGTTTACGCATCGATCATACCTAAACGAGCATAAAAAGTCAGTAAAGGAGCATAACGAGAGACTAGAGTTCTTAGGTGATGCAGTGCTGGAGCTAGTAGTCACAGATTTCTTGTACCTGAATTATTCTGAGGCCGAAGGAATCCTAACTAACTGGAGGAGCTCCCTTGTGCGTACAGAAAGCATTGGTGCGGCCGCAAAGAAACTAGGCTTTGAAGACTACCTACGGCTGTCTAAGGGCGAAAAGCGTGGGTCTACTCGAGCTAGGTTACAGATACTAGCTAACTCATACGAAGCAGTTATTGGTGCTATCTATCTAGATCTAGGCTACGACGCAGCAAGTAAGTTCATAACAGAGACACTAGTAACTACATTTGATGAAATTCTAGAAACGGGCTCTTGGCTAGACCCTAAGTCACGCTACCAGGAAGTAATACAGAGCGACGAAGGGTTTACACCCCAATACAGGGTTATGGGAGAAGAAGGTCCAGATCATGACAAGATATTTACAGTAGGAGTCTACGTCAACGAATCCTTGCGTGCTGAAGGCAAAGGCCCGAGTAAGCAAGTAGGGCAAGTAGCCGCAGCCGAAAAAGCCCTTAACGCCCATACCTCATAGAATCCTTAGCATTATTCGAGCCTGAAGAACTACTGTCATTTGACAAAAATGATCAAATACGATATAATTTTTTCTAATGAGTGATTCGCGAGATTTATTACTAGATCAAGGATACCTTGATGTTGCTCCAGAAATGGCCGAAAGGCTATTCGAGGTTTTTGGTGCTATGCAAGAGCCTGGTAATTACTCTGCCTTTTCTAAACTAAATAGCCAATATGCAGGCCATACAATGCATGTGGCTGGGATTCGGAAACTGGACAACCCTAGCACAAACGCATGGTTGTTTAAGCACCCTTACGAGAAAAATCCTTTATTGCCCCGTTTGCAGAATTGGAAATCACAGTTTAATTTGCGCCGCCTTCAAGCAAAAGTTGAAGGTCGAAGAGCAGATTATAGCGGTATTCATGTTGACGATTACAGGTGGGCAACAGATGACTCCGGGGCGGTTATCCCTATGACTCGTGTAGACGAGTTTACCGCAAGACTCGTTCGCTTACCAAATGAACATATGGAGGTTGGGGTGTTTAGTAAGCTTGGTAATTTAGTTGCGTTTAATACATTGACTGCTAAGATGTTTGATCAAAATAGTTTCGAGCCACTTGTTGAAGTCTACGACTTAGGCGTTTAGTTTAGACACTAACCTGGTTAGGCGATTGACTTTTCTGGCCTCTGTTAGTATAATGCTGTGAGTATAAAATTAAATTAACGTTATGCCCACTGCTTCTCCTAAAGGATAAGTAACGCGTAATTAGAGAGAGAAGTTATATATGTTAACTATCCGTATGCAACGTACAGGCCGTAAAGGTTTTGCTACGTTTCGAGTTGTTGTCCAGGATTCTAGATTTTCCCCTACAAGCGGCCGAGTAGTAGCCCAGCTGGGACACTACAACCCACACACTAAAGAATCATCAATAGATACCGACAGAGTTGTCGAGTATTTGAAGAATGGTGCGCAGCCATCACCAAGAGTAGTTAGACTACTTGAAGCAGCCAAGGTTAAACTACCTGACTGGGTTGAGAAAACATCTAAGGATCGAAAGTCTAATACACGTAATCCTGAAAAACTCAGGAAGAACCAGCCAAAAGAAGAAGCTCCTGCACCAGCAGAGGAACCTGTAGAGGCGCCAGCAGAAGAGCCAGCACCAGCCGAAGAAGCTCCTGCACTAGAGACACCAGCAGAAGAGCCAGCAGCTGAACCTGCAAAAGAAGAGCCAGCTACAGAAGAGCCAGCTACAGAAGAGCCAGCTACAGAAGAGCCAGCTACAGAAGCAACAGCCGAAGAAGCCGCAGAAGCTCCGGCCGAAGAAAAGCCAACCGACGCATAAGTCAGCAATTAACAATAGATATAAAAAAGATTTTCTAACTAGCTGAAAATCATGAACACAGGAGAACTATAATGAGCGACCAAGAAGGCCCGACAATTGACCAGCAATTCATAGAATACGTAGTTAAATCATTAGTAAGCAATCCAGACGCAGTTATCGTAGATAGAATTATCGACGAAAAGGGCGTACTGCTAACTCTAACTGTAGATCCAGAAGATCTTGGAAGAGTGATTGGTAAAAGAGGTGCAACTGCACAAAGCCTCAGGACTCTTCTAAGAGCACTAGGTACTAAGCAAGAATCCAGATTCAACCTGAAGATTTTTGATAACGGGGTACCAAAGCCAGACCGAGAAGAACAAAAAGACCGACCAGAGCGGCCGGTTCGTTCTGAAAAACCTTCAATACAAGAAGACAAGGAAGAAACACAGACTAAGGAAGATATTAAAGCGGAAGCTGCCAAGCAAGTATCAGCAATAGAAGAAGCTTGGAGCTCATCAGAGACTAGTGAATCGTCAGCTGCAGAAGATGCTGCAAATGCTAGTGGTGAAGAAGAGTCAGCTATCGAACGGACGAGAAGAGAGCTAGAAGAGCTAGACGATCTAGACGTTTAAATCACTCTAGATTAGGCGATAAGCATTTGCGTGATGCATGTCACTCTGATAGAATGTACTTAGTCGAATTACCAAAACAAAAACTGAACCGACTGCGAGAACCGTCCTTAAGTGATATAATACTTAGGACAAAACAAAAACAAGCTCATGCGAGCAAACAGAAATGTTTGGAGCTTTATGTGAATAAACAACCATCTAGAAATAGGTGGTTGTTTATTTTAATACACTTTATCATCTGAAACTGATACAAAAAGTCTAGCAGTGCCATGGGGTAGGGGCGGCGCAAAGTGGT
>JBLFWT010000026.1:0-10642 GCA_047611885.1 Saccharimonadales bacterium (SeqCode)
GCCCCGAAGTCGAGCTTCAAACTCGAATGATCCTGAAAGGATCGAGTTCGCTAAATAGTCTAATGCCCGAGATTCTCGGCGCATAGATTATTTAGGTCTTCTCATCTCGCCTCCGGAGCCAAGCATAGGCACTATCGTAGAACAGTATTTTGCTCTTGCTTTGAAATTTTGCCTCCCTGGTTAATAATATATGTATGTATGACAAAGACGGTAGGATTTTTGATAAAGAGGTAGCACTGAATATTGCTTATGCACAGAAGCCTTATATTGATATTGCCGAAACATCTGACGCAGTTGGGAAGCATTGGCTGGCACAAAACATTGCAAAAATTGGTATACGTGCGGCCCAGCAAACCGAACAATTGGCAAACCATGAAAATCGTATGCGAAATAGGATTATGGAAAAACTAGCATTTCTAAATTTGTGTGAGATTCATGGAGGACGCATACATACACTAACCGATTTTAAATTGAGTGACCCAAAACATGGGCAAGGATCATGGAATGCAGTTTACGAAGTAGCTGAGAAAGAAGACAATTTTCCAGTCCAATTCACGGAGTACTTTGATGGCCATTTTGCATTAACTGGAGATTTCTGGGAAGCAGTACCTTTATTGCATGATTCAAACGATAGACATGTATTAAGCATGGCTACATTACACCTCGAGGCATCTTTAGAAGCTGAGCTAGATAACGGTACTTTTGGACTACTAGCAAATTCACCAATAGTAATATAATTGATGAGATTCACTTACTCAATTTAGTTCGAACGTCCCACGGTAGTACACAAGTGACTACATGGCTGACTCCACCCCAGTAGTAAGCCAGAGGAATAAAAGGCCTCACCTTTTAAGGCGTTATTTCGTGCAATCTAGATCGCTACTATCAGCTCGCATCCGGAGCCAAGCATAAGCACTATAGATACGTAGATTTTTGTTTATGATATACTTTTGGCATGAATGGCTTGGAACAAATTATCGGAGATTATGATAGATTTTTAGGTGAAATAGTGGCAGAAATAGAATCAGCAGGATTTGAAATGCAAGATTTTTCTCAAATGGACCATATGTGCTACCGCACAGAAACAATTGAAAAGTACGAAGATAAAAAAACAGAACTGGCTGAAGTTGCTTCCCTGCAAGGTTCAACTATAGTAAACGGTAGAGAGATTAGTACTTTTAGATTATTTGAGCCTGTTTTACATGGAGATTGGAGGGTTGATGCAATTGAATTACCTGCTCCAAAAGAAGGTAAGCCTTATCCTGAAGGCCTAGAACATGTTGAATTAGTAATATACGACGATATTCCAACTTTTCTAAAAAAATATAATAGAAAAGATTTCGACTTAAGGGCTGTAGACAGAGGTATAAATCCAGAGATTGGACTGGAATTAGGCAATGGATATTCTGTAAAGTTCCATTTATTGAGTTTACCTACAGCTGTATATCTACAGCAAAAATTGGGCGTAGAAAGTGTTAGTGACGGTAACAGCGGCATAAATTAGTTCAAACATCCTCCACCACAGAGAGTCACGAAAATTTACACAAACTAACAGAGGTGTTATGCCTCTGTTTTTGTATACCCTAAGCTGGAGATAGAACTTCCCTTCTTGCTTGTGCTTGCGGATACATACGCTTAATTTGTATAGTTATATACATACGAGAGGGAATACACATGACTAAATTACACATAATTCAGGATACTATTAACTTTGCTAGAGAAATTGCCTTTGAAGTTGAGTTGCGCCCAGACCCACCCTCTCAAGATCAAATTCTCGCAGCGTTAGAAGTGATGGACGCACAACTTAAGGATAGCGGAGAAAATATTAGATCAATGTTCGGATTTGAAGCGGCATTCCTGATACCAGACCACCCTTTGGAAGTTGAACTCATGGAAGAGGATGAGTATGCAAGCAGTGTTGTCCCTGCGTCGGTAGTCAAGGCTAGACTGGATCACTTTGAATGGACAGACAGCGTTACTAATACAGGGTTCGGGCTGCGTCTATTTGGTGTAGACTTTATTGAACCGAAAAGAAAACATGCAACCACAGCATTCGTACCGTTATATGCTCTTGATATACGCCTGTCTGTTTAGGAGAATTAAAGGTCTCACCTTTTAAGGTGTTAATTCGTGCGATCTGGGTAAGCGGGTCTTTCGACCACGGCCTGAACATCATAATCAGAGATGAAAACTCTAATTCAACAAATCCCCATCTGTTAGAGGACGGACCTCTTTATCCCTCTTTATCCATGAGATAATTAACTTATGAAATCACTAGAACACTGGTTTAAGAGAAAACGATATGGTTATGGATCAACTCCAGCTACTGTAAAGGGTTGGTTGATCATAACTACGTATCTGTTTATCGAAATTGCGCTGGCAATGATCTTGCTAAAGGACACGCTTGAGAAAACTTTTTCTATAGAAGTAGGTGTTTTCTTAGCAGCCACTGCTATCTTAACGACTTTGTTGGTGTTAATTAGTTCTAAGAAAAGCCCTTCGAATAAATGGAGATGGGGCAGAACCGTTAGAGACATCGACAAGGAAGATCTATAGTCTACATACTACTGTTCATGCTCTGAAAAATTACAACGTTGTATAAGCATGCTAGTACTGAGATAATACAGTGATGAAAGCAGCAATTTGTGATAAATACGGTCCTCCTGAAGTAATTCAAATCAAGGAAATAGATAAGCCAATACTTAAATCAAACGACTTGTTAATCCAGGTCAAGGCAACATCTGTTAACTCGGGTGACGTCAGAATCAGAGGGCTACGTGTAGGTGACGGTGTTTTTGGCTCTTTGTCTGGAATAATCGTTCGTATAGTTATTGGATTTAGAGGTCCTCGAAAGAAAGTACTCGGCGCAGTATTATCTGGGATCGTTGAAGACATAGGCGATGAAGTTGATAAGTTTAAAGTTGGCGATGAGGTATATGCCATGACTGGCCTTAGATTTGGAGGCTTCGCTGAATACGCTGCCCTGTCGCAAAACAAAGCAGTAGCATTGAAGCCAAAGACAGCAAGTCATGAGGAAGCTGCCTCGATATTATTTGGGGGCACGACTGCTCTGTACTTCTTAAGAAAAGCTGGAATTAAGAAAGCTAAGAAGGTGCTGATTTATGGCTCATCTGGAGCTGTAGGTACATCAGCGTTACAAGTAGCGCAATACTACGGAGCTGAGATAACTGCTGTGAGTGGCAAAGATGGTTTAGAACTTTCTACTAAGCTAGGTGCAATCAAAACATATGACTACATGCTGCAAAATCTTGCAGATATCAACGATAAATTTGATATTGTCTTTGATGCAGTTGGCAAGATTAGCAAGAAAGAGTCCCAGCACTTGCTTAAAGAGGATGGTGAGTTTATTACTGTTGGTGGGATGGACGTAGCCAAAGAATCCCCCAAAGACCTAGAACAATTGGCAGAAATGTTTGACAAGGGTTCTCTTGTAGCTGTTATAGACAGAACTTACACTTTAGACGAGATTGTTGAAGCACACAGATATGTTGACACGGGCCACAAAAAGGGCAGTGTAGTCGTCACCGTAGCCTAGGCCAACCTGTATATTATGGCTATGAGTGTCCCTATTTTTTTACTTACCAGCTCTTTTAGTCAGTTTTTCAATCGCTACGTGATATTTATCTATTCCTACTGTTAGGACTAGTTCTGAAAGCACTGTTGCTATGATTGAGTATTGAACTAGTGCATCATTGCTAGCATCAAATAGACTGATGACTCCATATGTTACTGCAAACATGACACCGAGAATTGCAATCGCGAGACCGTAAGACTTTGCTCTAGTATCTATACCCTTCATCTGCGGGTCATCGATCTTTTTCGTTCTTATAGCGTTGTCGAGTCTTACTAGTTTAGCTAATATGTTCATCGGCTCCATCATTCGATGTAGTGCTGTTGCTGTAATCGCAGCTGCTAGTACTGTATATAGTTCCATATTTTGCTCCTAGTTACTTAGCTTTGTGTTTAATTCTTTGATAAGATCGACTATTGATCCCTGAACAGATTCTGACTTAATCGCTCCCTTATCGTCTAATGCTTCCCAGATCTGAGGGATTGCCACTGATGCTTCTACGTTCTGCATTTTTAGCCGCTCAGTAACTTCTTTTAGTTGCTTGATTGAATTTGTAGCTGGTCCTGCACCGTATCCTACGAATGCTACTGGCTTTTCACTCCATTCTGCATACAGGAAATCGATAGCATTCTTAAGTGGCGCTGGGTATCCTGCGTTATACTCCGGTGTCACTATTATAAACCCATCAGCTGCCGCTACCTGGGCCGCCCACGCCTTGGTATGATCTTGAGTATAGTTTCCTTGCATTGGCGGCTGAGGCTCGTCTAGGAACGGTAATCCTAGCTTCTCTAGGTCTACTACTTGTATCTCTGAATCTGGACTTTCAGTTTTTAGATTTTCTTCAACCCAAGCAACAACTGCTGTTCCCATTCGTTCAGGTCTTGTGCTCGCTCCGATAATCATAATATTCTTAGACATAGTAGTTCTATTCCCTCTTTTTGTTTACTTTACTATGTAAAGCATACTTGATCTACTTTACATTGTAAAGTACAATTATTTTATGGAAAGTCTTTGCAATAGCGATTCATCTGAAAACATTAAAGAAGCCTTAACTATACTTGGCGATAAATGGTCCGCGCTAATACTAAAGCAGCTACATCAGAACCCCTACCGCTATTCTCAGTTTGAACAACAACTCGAGGGCATTAGTAGCAGAACTTTGACTAAACGCCTAGACATGCTACTGGAGAAAAACGTTATAAAGAAGACTCAGATCAAAGATTCTGCCCACCATACATACGAACTAACTAAAAAGGGCTACGATCTTGACGAAGTAATCCACGCTATGGCACTCTGGGGTAAACAACACCATAGCTAAAGAGTGCTTTGGATGAATATGTTCAGCCTAGTCACTAAATATACGTGCAGGGAGTAGCAGGTATCCATGATAAAATCTATGTAGATGTACGATCAAAAGAGAGAAAAGAAAAAAGCCACGTTTAGGTATGTGGAAGCTACGGTTATTATTAGCCTGTTAGCAGTCGCAGGCTTGACTATATTTTATAGTTGGACGAACTCTAATAACTCTGTTGATGTGCCACTTTCTTTAACCACTCAGTTAAATGATGTCGAAAACGCTGGACCTACTGGTGTTGTAGATACATTGGGTCAACAAACTGCCGCCAACCCAGTGCCCACACCGGCGCCAGTTAAGAAGGGACCACCGTTTACGATTGAGCTGCCTGAAGGATGGGACTTAACAGAAACCAATTCAGTGCAGAACCCTTGTAATCCTACCGAAACTAAACTGTGGGTAACGAATGTCTATGAAAAGGATAATGAGGTTCTAACTATATATGAAAACGGACACCCTAATGGCTGTAGTAATGAGAAAGTCGCAGATGTATATCTAGACTTTGATTATACGTTCGACAATAAATCTCTGCTTATCGATACTTCTGCTGTAACATTCTGCGGGAGCAGCACACCGACTTGTCCTAAAGGTGACGGGCGAGTTAGTATATTCGTAGGCAACAAAACGTCTGAAGACGAGAACTACGAGCTCAACTTAGCAAATGAAAATACTTACTTTTTCAGCATATTAGACACCCAAGTCGACTCCGATCTAGACAAACAAGTTAGGGATTTAGTTGTTCTCCTAGAACTAATCCAGTTTAACTAAAAAATTATAGCTACCAGGATACGAGATGATGCTTTCTTAGCCGTTCTTTCAGTTGCTTGAGTTCGGCATTAGGGTGTCTATAGTGTGCGAGACTATGCATATGGATTGGATGCGCAATCACTACACCGCTCACAATAGTTACTGCGCCTATTGCCCCAAGGACTGAAAACCGTTCTCCGAGTAGTGTATAACCCAATAGAACTCCGATTAATGGCTCTATGTACATATAGGAACTGACTGCTTCGACCTTCATCTTTTTTATAGCTCTAAAGAAGAGCATATTACCAAAAACACCAGGGATGATTATGAAAGCCGCCAGATACAGCACCGGCTCTAGCTCTAGTCGACTTAATACTCCATAGGAATCAGTGAATATTGATAGTAGAATGAACACAAATCCAACGATCAATGACCTGTGTGCAAGCATCGCCGTTTCGCTCACATGCTTAAGAACATTTTTTGATTGAACTATTTGAGCCGCAAATGCAATTGCGCTAATTAAGTTATATATACTACCGCTAATATCTCCATCTACCCTACCTACACTGCTGTATATAGGTTCGGCAAATAAAATCAATGCCCCGAGTAATGCAGTAATCGTACCCAGGATTGAACGCTTATTTGGCCTCTCTTTTAGAAACACTACGGAACCAATGTACACGAATACAGGCGTTAGAAGTGCAACAACTATAACTTCGATTGCTTGGGTCCTGGAAATAGCTTGAAGCCACGCAAACACCATAACGATCATCAAAGCAGAGTTAATCATCAGCTGCTTATAGTATGGTGCAGATTGCCGTTTTCTAGCTTGCGGGAAGATAATCAGGTATATTAGACCTTGTACAGGATATCTAATAGCACCAATTAAATATGTACCAAATAGTGAAGATGCGCCTTTCACAAATATTGAAGTTCCTGAAGAGAATATATTCGCTAGTATCATGCCTGCGTGGGTGCCAATTTGCTTGTGCTTCATATGATCAGTATACACAGATACTCTGTTAATTACTGCTATACTCTAGATGCATGATAATCATCACATCTCCTTCGAAAACATATAATCCCAAACCTTCTGAAGTCACTCTTACGCTACCCTTATTTCAGAAAGAGACTGACAGGCTTCTAGGAGCAATGTTGCGCAATAAAACTAAGCTAGAAACTGTGCTCGGTGTCAGCCAAGATGTAGCAAAACTAAATAGAGATAGAATCGAAAACTGGGCAGATGCAGCCACCACTCCTGCAGCTTGGTCATATCGTGGGGAGACCTTCTTCGGACTATCCATCGAAGATTTGTCTAACGAAGACATAGAGTACGCCCAGGAACATCTATACATAGTTAGTGGTCTGTATGGATTACTTAGACCAACGGACGGGATCAAACCCTACCGCTTAGAAATGAGTACCAAGCTAAAATCTGGAACAGCTAGCAATCTATACCAATTCTGGGATGACACACTATCTGAAACGATTATGAATAGTGATCCAAAATTCGTGATAAATTGTGCTTCGAAGGAATATTCTAAAGCAGCATTGAAGGATATAAATATCCCTATTATCACCCCTACCTTCCTGCATAATGGTAAATCAAAGATGGCATTTGCTAAGTACTCACGTGGATTGATGGCACGCTGGGCAATAGAGAATAGGATTACAGACTCTAAACAGCTCAAACAATTCAGCGTAGAAGGCTATGAATATAATCAAGCACTGTCGACTGACAACAAGCTGGTGTTCGTTGCACCTAAGGGCTTTAGTATAAAAGGCCGCTTTACCACACTTTAACTCTCCTTGGGTCTGTTACAATACAGTTATGATTAATTTTTCTCACACTAGTCCAATAACTCACCAGTCCCATCTGGCAGAGTACTTTTTAGTTGCCTTAGTATCTGCGGCGATACTCACAATAGCTTACAAAAAGCTAGTTAAGTAGGTAGTAAAGTGTCAGGAATAACCATACCAAAAGTAAGAACTTCAGTTATATCGGCAATTTTTTCATTGGTAACTTTAATTGGTTTCGGAACATGGATGTTCAAGTTAATAGAAGAGTGGACATGGGCCGAAAGCTTCTACTTCTCTGTAGCTACTCTAACTACTGTAGGGTACGGGGATATACATCCTACTTCAGACGGATCCAGAGTTTTTACTGCAATCTTCATCCTATTGGGAGTTGGGATAGTCATTGCGGCCTTATCTAGAATTGGGTCAACATACTTGATAAGGCAGGAGCACCAGTTAAGCGATAATATAGCTAGAAGAGTGCAGAGAAGAGAACACAAAAACGACTAGGAGCTTTAAGTAAGTTTAAAGACCCCTGCTGATTTACAGCAGGGGTCTTTATTATCTAGAGACTCACCTACAGTGACGCTGAACCGGATGGTACAGACTCACTAGAAGCACCTAGGTCGTACAGGAAGTGGTCTTTAGCACTCTCAGGTACATCTGTGCTTAGCGGCTTAACTTGTGCAGGCCCGTCACCAGTTGGGTCAACACCTGCTATATCTGGCTCGATAGATATAACAATCTTACTCATTCCGTCAGCAAGCTCAATCGGCATATCTATCCCAAATGGTAGATTAGCCACGAAGTCTTCACCAGGGAACGGTGGACCATCTTTTTGACCAGAGTATCCGTCAAACATATCGAATCCTGCTGCTGTCTTGAACTTACCTGAACTGATTGGATTGCCTTGGTGGACAACCCAGCCTTCATACACCCAGCCATCAGGCGCATCAGGTAGATTTAGAGAAGCAGTCATATTAGATGGATCCAAGAACCATATACCTGAAGTCTCGAACTCTGCAGGATCATTGGTTGGAGTAGCTAATATATATTGTCCTGAGAACTCACTAACGTCTATTGGGAATGCTAATGAGGCACTGCCGTCAACTATGTCACCTGCTAGGATAACTACTCCGGAAGGACCGTCATCGTCATCCACGCTGGGCTCAATCGTTATTACTACTTTGTCACCATTTTGTGGCTCTGTAGCTCCTAAGTTCAATTCACCGATTATGTTATCAGAGCTATCAGTATTGAAAGTTCCGAAACTAAACTTATCGTCTCCACGCACAACCCATCCCTCGTACACGCCTTCTGTAAGAGGCTGTAGGTTTGTTAGGTTAAGATTTAGAGGTACTGCCTTTTGAAGCGTAGTAATGTTTGAATTTTCATCTGTAACAACTGTATCATCACTGTTTCCTGTAAACACCACAACGCCAATTATCGCTAATATCGCGACTACGGCTGCAGCTATTACTTTATGATTAGTACTTTGCATTTATCTAGAACCCTCCTAGTTATTTATCGTATCTACAACTTTAAAGTACTATAATAGGTATGTCAAGTATACTTTACATTAACTGATTACTTCTGTTTAAAATATGATATGAGTTTGACTATAACCATTGCAGATAATGCAGCTGGAAGCCACATATCCAATTCATGATTGGTTGATTGTACTATGATTCCAACAGTCAATATTGTTGACCCTACTAAGTACGCATGCTTACTAGCTATTAGTGATATTTCGGCTTCTCGCTCGTCGGCTGGAGACTCTCTAAATATCAGAGCGCTATAGGCAAGGATAGCAGCAGTAAATATTCCCATCAGTAGCATTTGAGTCATATCTGACATGCTGACTTCTCGTGTCGCGAACAATAGTGCTGTCAGTGCCAGTGACACAAATGCCAACACAGGCTCGTTAATTAGTCTAATTATCTTCATAGGTAGAATATATCCTCTACATTAGTTTTAAAATTTTTGGCGAATATCAAAGCCAGCGACAATGACGGTGCGTATTTGCCCTTCTCAATAGAAATAATTGTCTGCCGGGTAACACCTGACTTTTGTGCCAACTGCTCCTGGGTTAATCCGCTCTGTTTACGGAACTTCTGCAGCCTATTAGACAGCTCTACCGTACTCTTCTTATAAGTTCTCATGGAAGGTAGTTTCTCATTTACTGCATAGTAAAGCAAGCTTTACTATTGTATCTGCTCTTTTAGCTTCCGGTATGGCAATAAGTTTGAACTGTCAGAGTGACTATACATTGTATAGTCACTATCTATATTCGGGGTTTTGACTCCCAGCATTAGTTACATTCTTCCAGCCACCCGTAGTGTTGCCTTTTGCTGGGAACCCGCCGTTGTCCCTCAGTATCTTTGCTGCGTGCATTAGATCCCCTTTATTTATAAGCTTTAGTACTATTGTAGTCTTGAAGAGTATAACTAGCAAACCCTGAGAGTTAGCTGAATTATTTAGTCGACGGAACTAATCCGTGAATTCAGGTAGCGTATCTTCTGGGTCTTCTAGTGGAAAGGCCTCGCCCACAGGTACTGTATCGATCTCGGATCCGCCCGTTAAGACATCATGATTGGGTATTTGGTCTGTTCTAGGCATGCCATTGCACTTTTTCTTGGATAATAGTACTTCACCTAGGAATCTCGCGCTATCCTCAAGCAAGTCAGGACCGATATATTTTGCATCACCTTCAGCGTCAGTATATCTAAGCCCTAATATTTGAGTCCATTTTTGTAGAGACCCCCCATCAAAGAATTCATCGTCTCCTACGTCTTCAGGCTGCGGTACTCTCTGTCTTGATATCTCACCGGGCTTAACATCAGTAATGTCTATGATGTACCCGTCCACAGATTGGCCATCAGCCTGTTGAAGTACTCGCATGACTCCTACAGTATCACTAAGTGTATCCTCATCTAGGTGCACAGGGTTGCTTGTGTACTCGTTAGTTCTGGTGTTCGTATCTACAAATAGACCTCTGCCTTCAGAATCTTGAGTGATTGCATAGATGAAGACAAAGGCTGTATCCCCAGGTAAAAGACTTTCGAGTGAGTGTGCTCCGTTATAATTCTCCGGTAAGTATATAGGGCCGAAATCTATCATATTTCGTTCTGGATTAGGTTCTACAGGGTCTG
>JBLFWT010000027.1:0-10487 GCA_047611885.1 Saccharimonadales bacterium (SeqCode)
TATGGAATCATATGATATTTTAGTAATCTTGCTAAGCGTGGCCCTTGGGACCTTTCTGATCTTGGGAATCTGGTCGCTGGCATTATTCATACAAGTAATGAAAAAAGTAAAAGAAACTACTGAATCTGCACGACATACGGCAGAACACGTAGAAGAGATAGTGAACAATATGAAGGGTGCATCTAAAGCAACCGCAGTAGGATCAACAATCGCACAATTTGCTAAGTTTTTTAACAAACAAAAGGACAAAAAGTAATGAGTAAGGGCAGCAAGTTCGCAGTAGGCGCAGTAATTGGCGCAGTAGCAGGTGTAGTAGGTGGAATTCTTTTCGCCCCTAAATCTGGTAAAGAAACTCGCAAAGATATCAAGAACGCAGCTGAAGATACTCAGGAAAAACTACAAGCAGAAGCCCAGAAGCTTGCTAAAGAAGCTAAAGAGCTAGTAGCTAAGGTAGAAGCTAAAGCAAAAGAACTAACTGGTACTGCTAAAACTACAGCAAACGACAAAGCCAAGGATGCAAAAGGAACAGTATCTCATCTAACTAAGGTAGTACGAGACTTCAAAGCTGGTGGATCATCAGATAAAGAACTAGACAAAGCCATAAAGAACGCTAAAAAAGCAAAAGACGCCCTAAAATCCTACCTAAAGAAATAGGCATTCCCGTTTAGACTAGCAATTTACTGGTACAATCTACTTATGGTAAAGAAAAAGATCACTAATAAAGACTACGAACGAATCGGACGGCTAGTCCACTCTATAGGTGAAACGGGTCATATGTCTCGTCGTCAGTTATACAAAATTTCTCTTATAAAAGGCATATGGACTGGGCTGGGGAGTGTTATAGGCGCGACAATAGTAGTATCTATACTGCTAGCAATATTTGCACTGCTCGGCAACGTTCCATTAATTGGTCCGGTAATCGACTTAGTACAGGACAGCATTAACTAGCAACACGTACTTATGAATAGGGTTAATGTACAACAGTTTCTGCGCTGCCTGGCTGCTATAATATAGGGTAATGAGTGATGAGAAAAGCGTAGCCCTAACACCTAAAGATTATGTACATTTGCATAATCACACACACTATAGCCTGCTAGATGGTCTGCAGAAGATTAAACCTATGATTGCACGTGTCCAGGAGATGGGTATGGATGCAGTAGCCGTTACAGACCATGGGACAATGTCCGGTGCAATCGAACTGTACCAAGAGGCGGAAAAGGCTGAAATTAAACCAGTGATAGGTATGGAGACGTACGTAGCTGCGCGTAAGCACACAGATAAAGAACCGGGCAAAGATAAGCCAAATAACCACTTGATCCTGCTGGCGATGAACAATACTGGGTATCAGAACCTTATGCGCTTAAGTACTATTGCGAACCTTGAAGGCTACTACTACAAGCCACGTGTTGATCACGACCTGCTAGAGAAATATAGCGAAGGCATTATAGTTCTTTCAGGTTGTATTGGCGGAGAGTTAGGCGACGCAGTACGTAGAGATCAATATGACAAGGCTGTAGAGGTAGCGTCGTGGTACAAGAAAGTGTTTGGCGACAGATACTACATTGAGCTACAAGATCACGGGAACCCAAACCATCCTGCCCAGTGGGACGAGCAAGTAGCAGCAAACAAGCAGTTGATGAAAATTGCTGAGGAGCTAGAAATAGAATGTGTAGTGACCAACGACGCTCATTACCGAGTGCATGAAGATCAGGAGGCTCACGAGGTTCTGCTATGTGTTCAGACCGGGTCTTTCCTGGACGAAGAGTCGCGTATGAGTCTGAAGGATTTTGAGCTCCACATGGCTGATCCAAAGGATATAATTGATCGCTGGAAGGATCTCTTGCCCCAAGCAGTGTCGAACTCTAGAAAGATAGCAGACAGATGTAGTGTGACACTAGAACTAGGTAAAATATTGATACCCGAATTCCCACTACCTGAAGGAGTGACAGAAAAATCATATCTGGATGAGTGCGTATTTAGTGGTCTAGCTATGCGGTACCTCGGTAATGACGAGGATTCTGCTGGGTCTATTGCTGAGGTTAAGAAACAGCTGCCAAAAGAAGTCTTGGAACGAGCAGAGTTCGAACTGCAGATTATTAATCAGATGGGCTTTAACGGTTATTTCTTGATCATCGCCGACTTTATGAACTGGGGTAAAGACCAAGGAATCGTGTTTGGGCCTGGACGAGGTAGTGCAGCTGGATCTATCATTGCCTATGCCATGAAGATCACAGAGCTTGACCCACTAGAATTCGATCTACTATTTGAGAGGTTTCTAAACCCAGACAGAATATCTATGCCGGATATAGATATAGATATTCAGGATACTCGTCGTGACGAAGTAATCCAATATTGTGTAGAAAAATACGGATCGGACAGAGTGGCCAACATTGTGACTTTTGGTAGAATGGCTGCCCGTAACGCCGTACGTGATGTATCGAGAGTTTTGAGAGTCCCATATGGTGAAGCAGATCGTTTGGCCAAGATGATTCCGCCACCCATCCAAGGTAGGCACATACCTTTGGCGGTATCAGTTAAGGAAAACAAAGAACTGGCGTATGAATATGAAAATAACCCTACCGCAACCAGAGTCTTCGATCTAGCTGTGCGGCTAGAGGGCACGATTCGTAGCCATGGTGTGCATGCTGCTGGAGTCGTGATCGCGCCTGACGACATTGTTAAATTCGTACCTCTAGAAAAAGCCCAAAAAGGCGTCATATCGACTCAGTATTCTATGAATCCGGTAGAGGATCTAGGCCTTCTGAAAATGGACTTTTTAGGTCTATCTAACCTTACTATTATCAACAATGCGCTCAGAATCATCCGCCGAGTCCACAACGAAGAAGTAGACATCAGTACAATTCCGATGGACGACAAGAAGACGTATGAAATGCTTCAGCGTGGGGACACTACAGGAGTGTTTCAGCTAGAATCATCGGGTATGAAGCGCTATCTAAAGGAGCTTCAACCTACAGAATTTAACGATATTATTGCTATGTGTGCTTTGTATCGTCCAGGACCATTGGGTGCTGGTTTGACAGACAGCTTTGTGCGCAGAAAAAATGGTCAAGAAGAGGTAGTTTACGCGCACGAAAAATTTAAAGAGGATCTGTCTACTACATTTGGCGTGCTTGTTTATCAGGAGCAGGTTATGCGCATCTCTAAGAATGTATGTGGATTCACCGGTGGAGACGCTGACACACTCAGAAAAGCTATCGGTAAGAAAAAGCGTGATGTGATGATCAAGATGAAGAAGCAGTTTATTGAAGGCGGTGTGGATTACGGCGGTGTACCTCAAGCAGTTATGGAGAAGTTCTGGGAAGACCTAATGGGCTTCGCGGACTATGCATTTAACAAGTCACACTCTGCTTGCTATGGATTGATCGCATACCAGACGGCATATTTGAAGGCTAACTATCCTGCACCGTACATGGCGGCACTAATGACGAGTGACTTCGACGACACAGACAGACTGACAATTGAGATGAACGAATGCCAGAACATCGGACTAGAGGTGCTGCAGCCAGATATAAATGAATCATATGTAGAGTTCGCCGTCGTACCTGACAAACAGCAAATTCGTTTCGGCATGAGCGCGATTAAAAACGTAGGCGTCGGTGCTGTCGAAGAAATACTGCGTGCCAGAGCGGACAAGCACTTTGTATCACTAGAAGACTTCCTGACTAGAGTTAACTCACGTACAGTCAACAGGAAAACCATAGAAAGTCTAATTAAAACCGGAGCGTTCGATGCCTTTGCTACTAGATCAAAGCTACTAAATAATATAGACACGCTGCTGGCGTTTTCGCAAAAGAAACAGAAGGAACAAGACAGTGGCCAAACGGACCTATTTGGCAACGCAGTAGAAGGCATCCAGGAAACAACTGACATAGTACTGGGACCGGAAGACACAATATTCTCAGAGCAAGACTACTTGCAGTGGGAAAGAGAGCTAATGGGACTGTATTTGTCTGATCATCCACTAAAGATCTACGAAGGGTTGTTGTCGGAGAAATCACACCCTATATCCCAAATAACTAAAGAGGATGAAGGCAAAAAGGCTCATATAGGCGGTATCATTAACAGTGTTAGGGTGATTCAGACTAAGAAGGGCGATAACATGGCCTTCGTTCAGATGAGCGACGCTACAGGTGAAATTGAGTTAATAGTATTCCCGACTACTTATGAGCAGACTGGGTGGTTATGGGAGCAGGACAAAATAGTTCTTATTGACGGCGCAGTGAATGCCAAAGACCGTGATGGTAACATAACAGACGAAATCAAGATTAACGTGTCTAACGCACGTGAAGTGGCGTTGGAAGAAGCAAAAGCCTACAAAGAAACAGGTAAGACCAAAAAAGCACTCAAAGACACTAAATCACCGAAAGCCAAAGCATCACAGAAAAAACAGGAGGAGCAAGACAGGATCTATGTCCGACTCGAGTCTACAGACAACGCAGACCAGTTAATGCAATTAAAGAAGCATATAGACACCTACAAGGGCACAGCAGAGGTAGTGTTAGTAGTTGGGCCGTCTGATTCGAAACAAGTCATCAGGGTACCTGATAAGACGTCTAGTGCAGAAGAAAGCGTAGACGAACTAGTCAGTCTGTTCGGTGCAGAGAATGTAAAGCTCGGCTAGACTCTTTTGGTTAGAGAACTACGCCAGCTGCTTGGTTCAGGTATACTGCTCCGGCGATTATGACAACTACTATTAGATCCAAGATTGGGTGATGCGCTACGAAATGCTCGCCTTCAATTACGAATTTACGGACTAGTAGGAAGTGTTTAAACACCCATATCCCAGATAGACCGATTCCAATAATGCTTAGTGTTATAGCACTCCACGGGGCACGGCCGTTTGTTATCTGCTGTATTAGGCTAGTTGTAGTCGCTTCAGACACCTCAGGCACTGGGTTGTCGGTATTTACTGGTTGGTTAAACCTGTTGTCGGCTATTAGGTCCACTATTGGATCTTCTGGCTCTTCTACGACTTCTGGGGTTGGATCTGCCGCTACTGGTATGCTGGCTTGGGCCACTACTGGTTCAGGCTCAGGGTTAACTACAGCTGCTTGAACACTGGCTGGCTTCCCATACATCCCGACTACAATAGTGACTTGTCCTGCCCGCGTAAGAACAGGTGGACTAGCGTCGGCGTCATAATTTCCTACAAAATCTGCTGCGTCTATGAACCCAAATCCGACCTCAGTAAACGCCGTATCTAGCATGTTTGCCCTATGGGAAGGGCTATTCATCCATCCAGTAACTGTAGTGGAACTAGAACTGTACCCGTAGGCTAGGTTTTCGCCTGCTTTATTAAAGTCGTATCCTTGAGCGTCTACAAAAACCCAGGGATCTTCACCGTCCGGTGTCTTGTGCGCCCAGTAATCTCTAGCCTGCATGTCGTTTGCCTTGGCTTGTGCCGCAGCATTCAGCTTAGAGTTGATCGCTAATGCACCCGCACCATTACTGGCTCGTTGTGAGTTGGTGGAGCTCAGTAGGCCTGAGGTACTTACTCCTGTCGCGTAGGCTAGGGTTGCCTGGCTAGATTGGCCCTGAATTGGTTGCCAGACATTAAGAAACAATCCGCCTATCAGGACGAGTAGTAGAGGCAAGTACGGCCAATATATTTTGGCATGATCTTTCGATAGGTGTTTTTTAGGTGGTCTGAGACCTTTTGTAGAGTGGTTTTGATTTTTCGACATAATTCTAATGGTATTTTATCATGATCCGGCTAGTTATTTGATAATTGGTACAGGGCAATCGCAGCAGCAATCGATACATTAAATGATTCCTTGCTACCAGACATAGATATCTCATAGATATCGTCAAAAAGCTTCAGAGTATCGTCTGGGATTCCTGCAACTTCAGGTCCAACAACTACAGCATGTTTAGTATGCGCTGCACTAACGTTGCGTATATTCACAGATCTTTTATTCTGCTCGATAGCGGTAATGTGGTAGCCTTCGTTCTTTAGTGTAGTTACGGCAGATTCGATATCTGCGAAATACGACCAGTCTACAGACTCTTCTGCTCCTAGAGCAGTTTTAGCAATAGCGCCGTTCATCTTCTCTACAATATGAGGTAGCCTATCGTCGTTTAATCCGCCCCTAGGTCGCGGAGTAATACCGACTAATACTACGTCGGCACCAAAGCCGTCAGCTGTTCTTAAAAATGCTCCTACGTTATGCGTGCTTCTGATGTCTAGCGCTACTAGACATAGCTTTTTGTTACTCATTAACAATAATTATAGTTCACAATGTGTATAAACACCGTATTTTCCTTCTTAAAACATCATTCTTATGCTTAAATATAAGGTGACTATGGCAGAAACAGCACGACAAGATGAAGAACTATCTACGCAGCGCAGAGCACGCGTTCTTTCATTGGCATACACAGACACTTCCAGGATCTTTGATAAAGTCCTGTATCCTGAGCTTCTAACAGTCCAGGAGATTAAAGACTACAAAATTATACCTCTAAAGAGTGCTGGGCATAATCTAGACTTTGGAATAATGAACACTACCTCCCAGAGAACCATGGATAACATTAGGCAGAGATTCATGGATCAGCAAATATCATTTTCTATCATAAGTGAAACAGGATATAGGGAGTACCTAGAGCTCTATGACCCACCGAAAAAAGTAGAGTATGCTGATATTCAGATATCTGCAGAGCTAAACAACGATCTACTTGCAGATGTATCGGCAACTCTAGCGCAGATCAAGGCAGACGACATGCTGGCATATATAGTTCAGCAAGCGTTTAGGCTCAAGTCCAGCGATATACACCTAGAGAGTTTGCTTGAAGGGGCAAGAATACGACTGCGTGTCCACGGAGTCCTACACACAGTGGCTAAACTAGATGCAGATAAGTACAGACAGCTAGTATCGGCGCTTGCCAGTGCTGCAAACATTAGTACTAGTGTGGATGACGACCAAACTGGGCATATAAACCGCGATTACAAACTAGCTACAGGCGAAGTAGTGAATGTAAACCTGCGTGTTGAGACGGTTCCTGCAGTAAACGGCATGGACGCGGTGCTGCGTATATTCAACTTCCGCTCAGATATGTTGCGTTTAGACAAACTGGGTCTTGATGAATCTCAGGAAGCAACAATCCGCGACATAATTTCTCACCCAACAGGGCTGGTATTGATCGTTGGTCCAACTGGCTCTGGTAAGACCACTACTCTATATAGTATTTTGAATGAACTAAATACCGATGCGCGCAAGATTATTACACTTGAAGATCCTGTTGAATATCACATTGAAGGCATTACTCAGATACCTGTTAAATCACGCGAGGGACAGAGTTTCTCGGAGAAGTTTAAGGCCGTACTACGGCTAGATCCTGACGTGATTATGGTGGGAGAAATACGAGACACAGATACAGCAAAGACTGCTTTGCAGGCGGCGCTTACGGGACACTTAGTGCTAAGTACTTACCATGCTAGTACTGCAGCGGCAGCTATGACTAGGCTACTAGACGCAATAGGTGAAAACCCGCTATATGCCAGTGCTATTAGGTTAATACAAGCCCAGAGGCTGGTAAGGCGTCTAGATGACAAAACCAAGACCCCTATGCCTATCAGCCCCGAACTACAGAGACACTTCCAAGGCGTATTAGAAGGTGTGTCACAGATTATAGATACTTCACAAGTACAGATAGACCAAATGTACCAACCAGGTAAGTCACCGGAGAACCCATTTGGCTATAGCGGGCAATTCGCTATAAGGGAACTGATGACAATGACACCGGATATGCGTCAGCTATTAATGAAGCCCGCGCACGAATTGTCGACTGAAGCAATTCAGGCAGTCGCAGCAAGAGACGGAATGCTGACAATGCACCAAGACGGAATACTGAGCGTGCTAAAGGGCGAAACTACATACGAAGAGATTTCCAGAGTTATTAACTAGAAAATTATTTTATAGTGGCGGCTATTGCGTCTACTATTCCGGGCTCAAACGGGTTCGGGATTATCTTGTCTGCAGTCGGAGTCTCGACTAGTGCCGCAAGTGCTTCAGCAGCTGCAACTTTGTGATCATCAGTTATTCTTTTTACTCCGTTATCTAGCGCTCCTCTGAAGATTCCAGGGAATCCTAACGAGTTGTTAACTTGGTTAGGGAAGTCGCTTCGGCCAGTTGCAACTATACAAGCCCCTGCTTTTTTCGCTAGGTCAGGCATTATTTCAGGCGTAGGGTTGGCTAGAGCGAAAATTATTGGATCTCTACCCATGCTTGATACCATCTGATCAGTAAGGATTCCTGCTGAAGATACTCCTATGAATACATCTGCACCTTTTGCCAGAATATCGGCCAATGATCCGCCCTCGTCTGATTTATTAGTAAAATCTAGTAGCTTCTTCTTTTCTTCATTAAGATCCGATCGGTTTTTACTGATTACACCCTTGCTGTCCACTGCAAAGATAGTTGGGTTTGCGTACTTGCTAATAAGTTTGGCTATTGCTACGCCAGCTGCACCAGCGCCCACCATCACGATTTTCATGTCGCCGATCTCTTTACCCGTTACTATTGCGGCGTTAATTAACCCAGCTAAAACAACTATTGCAGTCCCATGTTGATCATCATGCATGACTGGTATATCCAGCTCATCTTTCAGTCGCTCTTCTATCTCAAAGCACTTGGGAGCAGATATGTCCTCTAGGTTGATGCCTCCAAAGCTCGGAGCAATAGCTTTTACTGCTGCTACTATCTCGTCCGGGGTATGTACGTCCAATACTATTGGCACAGCGTCTACGTCAGCAAAGTGCTTGAACAACATCGCCTTTCCCTCCATTACTGGCATAGCGCCCTCCGGGCCAATATCTCCTAGTCCTAGTACAGATGAGCCATCTGATATTACGGCAACAGAATTATTCGTGCCTGCCACCTCTTTAAGTTTGGTTCTGTCGTTTTTAGCATAGAGTGAAGCTGCTGCTACTCCTGGTGAGTAAAACAGTGGTAATGTGTCTTCGTTTACCTCACCTCTAAGGCCAGTATAGATTTTGCCTTTTAGTTTTTTATGCAGATCTATTGCTTGTTCGCTTATATCCATATCTAAAGTATATCTCATGAGCGTAGATGAGGATGTATAATTGTTGTATGACGAATCCAGTCGAACGTAGTCCGGTGGTAGAGGTGTTCGTAGGCATTCACGCCGTTGAGGGCGGCCTAAACATAGAAGGGTATCAAGTGCTAGCGGCGATTAGCACCTCCCCACCTCTTACAGAAGTTCTTGAGGGTAGAGCGGTAGAACTTCTTGCCGCACTAACTCCGGCAGGTACAGTGATTAACAGAGTAGGTATTAATAGTGAGGAGCAGCCCACGCAGTTTGATCTGTATGGAGTGCCTGTTCATCCTACTGGTGTAGCAAGACGCGCCTCTGATCTAGCAGATTCTCTTAGGGCTGTTGGGATTACAGCTATCACAAATAGGGAGATTCAGCCTTTAAGCGCAACTGTTCTTAAGTATTGGCTTGCTCCACATTAAGGGGTTTATTTACTAAGTTTTATCTGTTATAATGATCGAAACGTTAATATAATATAATTGTGAGAAAAATAATGAATTCAGTTCTTAAAGATGTTTCAGATAGCTACAAGAAGAAAATTGTTGTAGATGTAAAAAGTGGAGACACTGTACGTGTTCACCAAATGATTAAAGAAGGCAGTAAAGAGCGTGTCCAGGTATTCGAAGGTTTAGTTATCCGAGTACGAAATAAGGACAGCAATACAGCGTCAATTCTAGTACGTCGCCAAACAGGAGGATTCGGAGTTGAAAAGAGCTACCTCATTCACAGTCCACTAGTCACAAAGATTGAAGTAACAAAGCGTGGAAAAGTAAGGCGAAACTACCTAACATACATGCGAGAACTTAAAGGTAAAAAAGCTCGTCTTACTAGCCAAGATTTCGATAAAGATGCAGTTAATGATGTTAGAGACCTAGAAGCAGAAAAAGCTGAAGCTGATCTAAAAGCAACGCAAGAAGCTGAACACGCTAAAGCAGACGCAGAAAAAGCAGCTGAACAAGCAAAAGAAGACGCTAAGGCGCAAGCCGTCGTAGACGCACACAAAGAAACTGAATAGACTTCCTCCGAGTCTTATGTATCTGTACATATAGCGTTAGTAACTAAGTACGGTATACTATATGTATGATTGGTGTTGATGAAGTAGGCAGGGGTGCATGGGCCGGGCCTCTTCTAGTTGTCGCAGCAAGACTAAAGAAGAACAGGGACTTACCTGCAGGATTAACAGATTCAAAACTACTCACGAAGATCCAGAAAGAGCAGTTTTATCAACAATTGTTAATACTATGTGATTTCGGAGAAGGCTGGGTGGCTGTTGAGGAGGTAGACTCTCTAGGACTAACAGCTGCTCTTAAAATAGGCTGCATGCGTGCAGTAGGCGCACTGGGGAGTGTCGAGAACGAGGATATCTGCATAGATGGCAATATCAACTATCTCAAGGATGTATACGAGAAGTCGTT
>JBLFWT010000028.1:0-10413 GCA_047611885.1 Saccharimonadales bacterium (SeqCode)
CGACCGTATGCGATAGCGTTCGGATATGTAGAAGAGTAAGATTAAATGATCACCTAACGCTGGTAATAACTAATGAGCCGAGATACAATATAGGTAATGAAAGAAATAGATGATGCGCGTTCTGCGTTAAAGAAAAAGTTCGCCGAGCTAGAAGACAAGCGCTCTATTCTAAAAGCTGCAGAGATAACAGCACTGTTCAGGGGGATGCGAGAAGTCGCTCCAGATAAAAAAGCCGAGTATGGCCTAAAAGTAAATTCTCTAAAACAAGAGATACAAGGGTGGATTGAAAATGCAGAAGAGTCAATAGCGGACGCTAGCATAGAGAAGCTTGACGTGACTGCACCTTGGGACGTAAATACTACTGCAGATAACAGGCCTGGATTAATGCCGGTTGAACAGGGCGGCACACACCCCTTAGTTAGCGAGATGAACAGGATCTGCGATATCTACCAACGTATGGGATTTGTCGTTGAAGAATCACGAGAGATTGATGATGATTATCATATGTTCACTAGCCTGAATTTTCCACCAGATCATCCTGCACGTGATGACTACGATACATTCATGACTGACGAGGGGTTAGTGGCTCCTGCACACACATCAACAATGCAGAACAGAATACTCCAGAAATACAGAGCTAATCTGGATGCAGGTCAGCCCATCGCTGCCGTGATACCTGACAGAGTGTTTAGGAATGAGGATCTAGATGCTACTCATGAGCACACGTTCTATCAGATCGAAGGAGTGTACGTTGCTAAGGGAGTGACTGTAGGTAATCTGATAGCAACATTAGGGGCATTCATGAATGAATATTTTGGCCAAGAGTTGAAGACTAAGTTGCAGCCATTTTACTTCCCGTTCACAGAGCCTAGTTTTGAGTTCGCTATAGAACGTCCTGATGTGTTGAAAAAAGACAATTCAGAAGAACAGAAGTGGCTTGAGCTACTAGGATGCGGCATGATACATCCAAACGTGTTGCGAGATGCCGGAATAGATCCAGAGGTGTATACAGGGTTTGCCTGGGGCAATGGGATAGAGAGAATGGTTATGATGAAACACGGCATAGAAGACGTCAGGCATTTTGAGTCTGCAAATCTAAAATTCCTAAGGCAGTTTTAGTATGAAGTATGAAGTAAGAAGTACGGAGCACGATGTTTTATGAAGATTATAGATAAAATCAGTGTAGATGAGCTTAAGGAGATGGCGGAAAAGATGGATGGTCATCTAGTAAAGGCGGACGTAGACATAGTCAAAAAAATCGTTATCATCGACATGCCGATGCATTTTGAAGGTGAGCAAGAATTATTAAGTCAAGGTTCAAAGCAAGAAGATCTTTGGGGTATCAACCTATTCCATGAAAGTTTTAGTACAGATGATTTTATCGTTTATGAATCAATGATAAACCTTAAGCCAGGGCAAAATGCCAGTATGATAGTACAGTCTGCCGAAATTAAAAACACAATTAGAGCAATTGTTGACGGAGTTGTTCATGAGTAACTATCACACACAGAGCCTAGCCGATGCCGATATTTTCACTATCATGGGCTCAGTTTATGCAGAAGTTGCTAGATACGACTCAGCACTTACATCAGATCGACTGGATCAAGCCGATCAGGCAGCTAAAAGAGCTCAAGAGATTGTGGATTATGCTAAAGAGTTGGAACAAATCAAACCAGCGCAGAAACTAGAGCTGACGCAGTTTAATAATCTTTTTATGGACCGAGTGAATGAGTCGAAGATCTCAGGACTCGACAATTATCTGATGCCCTTCGCAATGACAGAGAGGATGCATAGATGACCCGAGAGATTGAAATTCCTTGCGTAGGCTATAAGATCAAGGCTGATTTGTATGAAGGCGAGACTACTGATAGAGTAATGCTGTTTCTTATTGGCTTTACTTCTAGTAAGGCATCGTATGAACCGTTAGTGACTGCACTGGTCAAGAAAACCGGGCTAAGTGCGTTAGTCCTCGATTACGGTGGGCACGGGGAGAGTCCGTTTAACCTTGAAGACCTTACTCAGTCTCAGAACTTCTCTGAATCAGTCATAGCTTTTGATTGGATTCGAAACTCATACCCAGATAGTAAAATAACTGTCATTGGTACCAGTTACGGTGGTTATCATGCTTCATTACTTGCTGGATATAGAGAATTTGATCAATTAGTCTTACGGGTCCCAGGAATATACCCATGGCATAATTTTTATACTAAATGGTCTGACATGGAATCTGTGGAGGAGCATAGGAGACACCGGCAAGACCCCGAATTAGTGTCTAAACATCCACTACTGCTTGAAGCGAGCCGAAAATTCTCAGGAAGAACACTAGTACTAACGCATGAAAATGATGATGTCTGCCCGAAAGTTTCTACCGACGAGTTCACCAAACTGTTTAACGCAAACACTTGGGTAGCAAACGATTTTGGCCATAGTTTTACCTCTAGTAATCCTACAAAAGAGCAAGGTGAAGAATACCAAGCAGCAATTGCAGACTGGATCAAGAAATGAGAACCATTGTAATAACTGGCGCTAGTGATGGTATTGGCAGAGAAATTGCCATACGATTATCTAAGGATGACTATAAATTAGTGCTTTTGGGTCGAAATGAAGATAGGTTAAAGGCTGTAGCCGATCAGTGCAGTGATGCAACGTTCCATGCTTTTGATCTGAACGATAATGCTGCACGAAATAAGGTAGTTGAGCAGCTGTTAGCAGTTGGAGTTGATGTGCTGATTAACAATGCAGGTATCTGGCAGAAGTTAGGCGGACTAGAAACTTTATCAGATAAGGATGCTGTTGAGATCTTGAATACGAATCTAGTCTCGCAGATACTACTAACGAAAGCATTCTTGCCCTCAATGAAGTCAAAAAAGGGCAGCGCCATAGTAAACGTTATCTCTAAATCTGGTGTGCAGGCTCAGGCGGGTCAATCGGTCTATACAGCGAGCAAATATGGCATGAGAGGGTTCACGGACGTACTGAGAGAAGATACCAAGGATGACAATATTCATATAGCTGGGGTGTACCAGTCAGGGACTAACACCGAGATGTTCGAAAAGGCTGGCGATAAGCCTCCCGTAGAGACATTCACTGAACCGGAAGATTTAGCTGACGTGATTGCGTATATTTTAAGCAGACCAGATAAACTATGGGTAGAAGAGATAAGGATAGATAGATAATGAATGTAAGTATAAACTTAGCACAGTATTACAGTAATGTTGATCTCGCAGGGATCGATCATACAGAGTTAGTTCTGAGAATAGGTGCACAATTAGGCGCCATTGAAGAGGTGACTGACTGGACCCCTAAGTACAAGGGTATTGTAGTCGTCAAGGTTGTAGCATGCGGTAAGCATCCTAATGCAGATAAGCTGAGCTTGTGCCGAGTTGATGATAGTGGTGTGACTCAAGGAGTAGAACGTGATTCTGAAGGATACGTTCAGGTAGTATGCGGGGCAAACAATGTCGCCACAGGAATGCTGGCAGCATGGATACCTCCTGGTGCTATCGTACCAAGCACATTTGATGGAGAGCAGTTCACTCTAGACTCAAGAGAATTACGCGGCGAAGTCAGTAATGGGATGCTAGCCAGTCCCAAGGAGCTAGACATAAGTGATGAGCATGACGGAATACTTGATATGTCTGATAGCGACGGCGATGCAGTCCCTAAGCCGGGTGAACCCATAAGCAACTACTATGGCCTTAATGATTTTATAGTCGATTGCGAAAATAAAATGTTCACTCACAGGCCTGACTGCTTTGGTAACATGGGGGTCGCTAGAGAAATCGCAGGAATATTCGGACTTAAGTACGTAAGCCCTGAGTGGTACACTACAGATCCAACTGTTGAAACAAAGTGGAGTATGGCTGACGGTTCCTTACAGCTGGATGTAATGAACGAAATCGAAGAGCTAGTCCCTAGATTCACGGTTGTCTCCATGGAAGGTACAACAATAGGTGACAGTCCTGCATGGATGCAAGGTTTCCTGAAGAGAGTCGGTATCAAACCAATCAGTAATGTAGTAGACATAACTAACTACGTAATGCACTTAACTGGACAGCCTCTGCACGCGTTCGACTACGACAAACTAGCCAAAGTATCAGACAAGCCAGGGATACATCCGAGGATGGCCAGAAAAGGTGAAAAACTAACGCTTCTAGGCGACAAAACTATCGAGCTAGATGAAAATGACATAGTAATATCTACCGATAAACAAGCCGTTGCCTTGGCTGGTGTAATGGGCGGTATGGATACTGAAGTAGATGAGAACACTAAAAACATTGCGATTGAGTGCGCGAACTTCGATATGTATGCAATCAGAAGAACTAGTATGCGGCATGGATTATTCACGGATGCTGTAACGAGGTTCAACAAAGGCCAGAGCCCACTCCAGAATGATAGAGTTCTAAATTACGCCATGAAACTGATGAACTCGTATGCAGGGGCAACTCAATCATCTCAGGTTTACGACCTATGTTCGTTCGATCTGTCGGCGGATAACTTAAATCATGTAGAAATTGATATTGATTTCATAAACTCTCGGCTAGGCTCCGATCTGAAAGCCGGTGACGTTAAGGTGCTATTGGAAAACGTCGAGTTTAGCGTAGCGGTACAAGGAAAATCTATGCAGATTACTGCCCCATTCTGGCGTATGGATATTTCGATCAAGGAAGATATAGTAGAAGAAGTTGGTAGGTTGCATGGATACCACAATCTACCTATCGAGCTGCCGGCTAGAACCTCAAAACCTAGCGAGCTAAATGCTACTAGACAATCCAAGCAAGAGCTACGAGAATTATTGGTCTCTGCGGGGGCTAACGAAGTTCTAACATATAGTTTCGTCCATGGGGATTTGATCAGAAACACTGGTACGGATCCAGACGAGACAGCGTATCACCTACGAAACGCTTTAAGCCCAGATCTGCAGTATTACCGAACCAGCTTACTACCAAGTTTGTTAGCCAAGGTCAGGTCTAACATCAAGGCTCAGGCCGGAAGCAGCCATAACGAATTTAGTCTGTTCGAATTCGGGAAAGTGCACATTAAAGGCCATATGGACGAGAAAGACAAAGAAGTACCTAAGCAAATGCGCAGATTGGCACTAGTTGTTGCGGCCGATGCTAAGACAGCAAAAAACAACAACGGCGCAGCATACTATCGAGCCAAAAGATTCCTGGACTACATAACTGGAAATAAACTGAAGTATGCGGAACTAGACACTAACGAGCACCCAATCACCAGTTCCTACCAAATCGGGCGTAGCGCAGTGGTCACCATAGACGGCAGTCATGTTGGTGTAGTCGGAGAAATTAGGGGATCAATCAGTAAGAAGCTAAAACTTCCTGAATATTGTGCAGGTTTCGAGCTGGACACAGACATATTAAGGGAGCACCTTTCGGGCGATCAGTACAGACAGCTATCTCAATACCCAGAGTCTATCCAAGACATGACATTTGAAGTCTCTGCTGACACAAACTGGGCTGACCTGTACGAGTTTGTTAGCGCAGAACTGGCAGTACAGAGTGCTGAAAACGGATATTTGCACACTATAGAACCTCAAGATATATTCCAGTTAGAAGAGTCAGACAAGAAACGTATATCCATGCGAGTTTCACTTAGCCACCAAAACAAGACTCTTAGGACTGAAGAAGTAACCAAGGTGATAGAAACAATATCCAAAGCAGCAGATGACAAACTCAAAGCAAAACGAATCTAGAAACCATATACTTATTGTCGATCTAGACGGTACAGTAGTAGATTCCCCTGTTCAGAAGTTGCCAACTGCTAGGCTGAAGTCCGCTTTTGCTAATGCACAACAGAAATACAAAATCTCTGCAGCTACTGGCAGGCCGTGGACGTTTGCTAAAGATATAATATCCGACCTTGGACTAACAGAACCCAGTATAGTTGCTGGAGGCACACAGATTAGAGCCTCCGATGGCTCTGTGCTCTGGCAGAGTAATATTGACAGGAATGACCTAGTGGCGATTGTAGGTATTGTTTCAAGCATACCGAACCATAGCATACTGATTAATGAGTATGAGGAGTCAGACTACCTTGAGGACAAAGGAATATCTGTTCAGGAAATAAATCTAGATATAGACATACATTTCTTAGAATTAATATACCTGACCAATAATGAAGCAACAGCAATCAAGGAGAAAATCGATAACCTACCAAATGTAACAGCGACAATAGTCACTGCTCAAAGAGAAGGCCTGAAGGACTTACACGTCACGAACCAATTCGCGACTAAAGAACATGCAATTGCTGAAGTGCTTAAACTGACGCAAGTCGATGTTGATCAAACTACAGGTATAGGTGACGGACATAATGATCTACATCTTTTCGCTGCAGTGAAGAATAAGATAGCCATGGGAAATGCTGCTGAAGAGTTAATTGCTGCATCAGATAGGGTGATCGGAAATGTACAAGATGACGGCTTAGCTGACTATTTAGATGAGATTAGCACAAGTCTTAAGTAGGCGTGCTATACTTTTAAACATTAACAATTAAACAATATACAGAGAGCAGGAAGGGATCTAGCCCGTTAATACCTGCCAGCAACCTGCGTAAAAGTAAGGTGCTAAGTCTAGCTTGTCTACAGCAGACAAGAAAGATATTGAACAATTCTTCATATCCTTTTTGTCTTAATGGTAGACGGAAGGATATTTTTATTAAATGAGTTATAAATTATTTACAAGTGAGTCGGTCGCTGCAGGCCACCCAGATAAGATAGCAGATGCTATCAGCGATGCTATTCTGGATGCAATACTAGAACAAGATCCAATGTCTAGAGCAGGACTAGAGACGATAGTTGGCGCAGATCGAATAGGTCTATACGGTGAGATCAAAACTAATGCTAAAGTGGATTTTGAGAAGATAGCCAGAAAAGCTATAAAGGATTTAGGATACGATAATCCAAACTGGAAATTTTCTGACAAATCACCACTAGACAACTACATTCATCAGCAATCACCAGAGATCGCAATGGGTGTAGATAACGAAGGCGCTGGAGATCAGGGAATGATGTTCGGCTATGCGTGTAATGAAACACCAGAGCTAATGCCTCTGCCGATAACATTGGCACATGCACTTAGTAGGGCTCTAGATGAGGCTCGCAAGACCAAGAGCATAAAGTTCGTTAGGCCTGACGGCAAAAGCCAAGTCACTATTGCCTATGAGGGTGACAAGCCTGTGAGCGTAGAAAAGGTCGTGATGGCTGTTGCACATGATGAAGAGACAGATTCTGATGAAGTAGCTAGGGTAATTAAAAAAGAGATTATAGACCCAATACTGAAGAAGTACGGTTACGCAGTAGACGACGACGCTGTAGTGATCAACGGCACAGGGCTATGGCATATACCAGGGCCTGATACTGATGCCGGCCTAACAGGCAGGAAGATCGTAGTGGATGGATATGGTGGCTACGCTAGGGTAGGCGGTGGTGCATTTAGCGGTAAAGATCCGAGCAAGGTTGATAGGTCTGGTGCATACGCTGCTCGCTACATAGCGAAAAACGTAGTTGCAGCAAAGTTAGCAGACAGGTGCGAAGTTGCATTAGCATACGTAATCGGTCGCGCTCAGCCGCAGATGAAAGCGTTCGATACCTTCGGTACCGAAAAAGCTTCAATAGAAGAGATCAAGAAGTTCGTAGACAACCTACTTGATACTTCTGTGAAGGGAATTATAGATGGGCTAGATCTTCGCCGCCCAATATACAGTGATACAGTAGCTTACGGTCATTTTGGCAAAGAGTCACTACCGTGGGAACAGATACAAACAAGCTGATGTATTAATCGAAATCCGAGTTAAATCTGATTTGAATCGGAGTTAACTCGGATTTGCATGATAAAAACTGTAGGGTGAAATAAATCACAGACGGACAATGGGTAGCGGGAGTATTATATAAGTACGGATCTGATGGATGAGGTGGAAACAACTCGGACAAGATCCAAAAATCGGGTGAAAAGCCCGATTTTTTATACCCTAGCGACTTAGCAGGGCTAAGGTTGAGTTAACTAGATCGTCCGGTCGACTTCTGAGGTCCGACTCAAGCTGAATAGAATTTTGCGATGCTAGAGAGAACATTTTTCGTGCAGAGGCAAGAGGGTATACATGGTTTCTAAGTAAATTAACATTGCCAGCAAAGAATGATAGGATGTCTTCTCGTTGCTGCTCTGCAGATCTGCTTAGGTCAAGGTTCTCGGCTGCGAGACGCATAGCAGACGTTATGTAATAATTGTAAGGCCTCCCTAGCGAACCAACATCGATACTACAAACAGCTTCTGTAAATGGGTCACCAGGAGTATAGTTCTGTTTTAGTTTCCCACCTTCAACCGTAGTTACTGTAGACATCGTACCTTGATGTAACCTGTCAATAGATTCAGTAAAAAACATCCAGTTTACTGGTCTGTTGACTATATCTCTCAGCCGCTCAAAGCTCCCTAACTCGTTATACCCAGAATCGTTCTTATTGAATATAAGATCGTGGCCTATCATAGTCAGCTGTAGATCTTGTGCTTCTTCTGGAAGTAATAGACCTAATCTAACTAATTCACGACCAATCGGTCTAGCCCAAAAACTAGTCTCATCAAAGTGCTCCAAATAGTGATAGAACAAAGGGTTGTCACTACCGGGTCCGTAGCTAGCTTCAATAGACGATCGCACTTCCGCGCCAATGTCATCTATGCGTTCTTGTCTAGCTTCCAAGTAGCGATTCATAATAACATTATATAACATTGTAAATAAAAATCAATAGCGTATAATAAATAACAAGATATGAAAGAAATAATTAGGATTCTTAAAGTTGGTAGAGAGCTACGTAGTAGTTACATTGCTGTTAGTTTGATAACTGTGCTCGTTTCCCTTATGACTATACTGCTGCCTCTACTCTCAGGATGGGGAATAGACGAGATCCAAAAGGGCTCTGATGCAAACATCACGTACGCAGCTATGCTTGCAGTCGGCATATTTGTCCTTGATTTAATGCAGACCTTTTTTAGTAATTGGGGCGGATACATAGGTGACCAAATAGCTGTAAAGCTGAACAAGATTCTGAGTGAACGATATTATGCTCACCTGATGGATCTACCGCAAAAGTACTTCGACAAAGAACTATCAGGCAAGATCATAGCTAGGCTTAACAGGTCTATAGTGCAAATAACTGGCTTCGTGCATATGATGACTAACAACTTCTTGCAGTTTATATTCAGTACCATATTCAGCCTGGCTATAGTGTTCACAATTAGCTGGGAAATTGGGTTGATGCTATCGTCGCTATACCCAATATTCATATGGATGACAGTCCGTAGCAGTTCTACATGGCAAGACTACCAAACCAAGAAGAATAAGAACTTCGACATAGCTAATGGGCGATTTGCAGAAGCAATCGGACAGGTCAAAGTAGTCAAGAGCTATGGGCAGGAAAAAAGAGAGCTAGGATACTTCTCTAGTCACTTAAATAAAGTGCTAAAACTAAACAAGCCACAATCGATATTTTGGCACAAACAAGACGTTAAGAGACGCTTGGTGTTGAACGTAATCTTCCTGGGCGTATACATGTTTATCTTTGTACGCGGAGCTCAAGGGGCATTCACTGCCGGTCAAGCTGTTGCGTTAATCCTGTATGCAATGAACATTAGAATACCGATATTTACTATCAGCTTCTTAGTCGAGAACACCCAGAAGGCTATTAGTGACAGCCGCGATTACTTTGAAGTGATGGAAGAAGTAAAAGAAACAGACGAAGCTCAGAACGAGCTAAAAGTAGATAAGGGTAGAATTGCTTTCGATGAAGTGAGCTTCGGGTACGAAAAAGGCAAAGACATTATCAAGAAAGTGTCGTTCGACATAAAGCCAGGGCAGAAAGTTGCTCTCGTTGGCGAAAGTGGCGAAGGTAAAACTACGCTAACTAATCTACTAATGAGACTGTACACAACTAACAGTGGCAGTATATCTATCGATAAACAACAACTGTCTAGCGTCACTCGAAAATCTCTAAGAGAGAACATATCAGTGGTCTTCCAGGAGCCAAACCTGTTTAGCGGAACAATAAGGGAGAATATTGCATACTCTGAACCAAATGTTAGTGACGCAAAAGTGAAAGTGGCCGCAAAAGCAGCAAATGCGCACGACTTTATTATAAATCTAGAAAACGGCTATGACTCAGAAATTGGCGAAAGAGGATTGAAGCTTTCTGGTGGACAGAAGCAGCGTATTGCTATAGCCCGAGCTATTCAGAAGGACGCCCCAATATTAATCCTAGACGAGGCTACGAGCAGCCTGGATAGCCGTAGTGAGCTACTAGTACAAGAGGCCTTAGAGCGATTGATGAAAAACAGGACAACAATAATAATCGCGCACAGATTAAGCACAATTCAGAATGTCGATATGATTGTAGCGATCAAGGGTGGA
>JBLFWT010000029.1:0-10216 GCA_047611885.1 Saccharimonadales bacterium (SeqCode)
TAGGGCGGACTGTTCGTTTCATCGTCTTTCTATCTACGTGGACCAAGCCGAACTGTGGCCACCAGCCAAATGCCCATTCAAAGTTGTCTAGCAAGCTCCAGTGCATATAGCCAATCAGACCTATCCCTTCGCTGCGAGCACGTTCCATAGCTACGATTGACTCTTCTATCCACCACCTTCTGTACTCGTCGTTCCTATCGGCTAAGCCATTTTCTGTAATCATGATTGGTTTTTTATAATGCGCCCATATCCTGACCATTAATGGATATATACCTTCTGGCTCCATATACCAGCCTAGGTCATTCTTGGGTAGCTCAGGATTGGCAGTATAGAAGAACTTTTTCTTCATTATGTCCTTGAAGCTTCCAAACCTATAGTAATCTGTAAAGTAATAGTTAAACCCTACGTAATCCTGATGTTTCCGGATTCTGTTCAAAAACCACCAATTCCAGAAATATCGCATCCACCTCGTAGCGAACAAGTCTAGTAGATTCTGCGGCCGCTTGGCCTGTATGTTGGCTAGCTGCGCTGCCACTCCGATCTGCAGGTCAGGATTGGCTGCCTTCAATATCTTGTAGCTTCTTATGTGGGCCCTGGTTAGGTTGTAATATACTTTCACGAAGGTGAAGAAGCTTTTCTGCTGCGGAGGCCACTCAGCCGTCATGTAGCCGAAACTGCTGTATACGTTCGGCTCATTGAGTGTAATAACGAACTTAAGCTTATCTACTGGCAGCTCCTCGCAGGCCTTGGCTACAAACCGGTCGAAGTCACGCAGGTTCTTTCTCTTGGCAAATCCACCTTTATCCGTGAACCATGTCGGCATAGTCCAGTGCCATAGATTCATAATAGGCTCGATGCCCAGGTCCAATAGCTCCTCTATGTATTCTCTGTAGTGTTTCCAAGCATTGTCGTCCCATTGACCCTCTACAGGCTCGACACGGGACCATTCTATGCCGAAGCGGAACGAATTCAGGTTCAAGCTCTTAGCAATCTTGAAGTCCTCGGAATACTTAGTGTAGTGCTCTACTCCGTTTGCAGATATATAGTTTTCAGGGTCAGTAGCCTGCCCCTTTACTTCTTCCCAGGCGGGCATCCAGCTTAGCCGCTCTTCAGCTGTCTTGCTCAAATGCGCTGCGTTTTCTAGCTCCCAGACTGTCCATTGGTTTTCTGTCCCACCTTCTACCTGGTGCGATGCAGTTGACGCACCCCACAGAAAGTCTTTCGGGAAAATTTTTCTATCTTTATCGTTCATCAGCTTCTATTTAATCAGCACTATATCGCCTATAACTGGCAGTTTCTTCATATCACCATTTGCAGCAGAAATAAGGCCCATAAACCACAGTACGATGTAGAACGCACCTGCAGCCCAACCTATTAGCGGTACCCAGAATATGAATCCACCGACAAATCCTGCTAGCGTAAGGACCAACCCTTGATTCATATGGAACTTAGCGTACGGCGAAGTCTTAGCTGTTTCTGACAGCAACGGCACCAATATTAGTATCCCAAAGTAACTTAGTAGTGCATTAACCTTGTTGGCTTCTACGTCCTTTTTAGTTGGAGCGTGCTCTTTCTGTGCGTCTGACATTTTTATCCCTCTTTAATACATACATAATAGTACTAATGGATACATCACACAAGACGCGGTGGTTGCTAGCTTTTCTTTTTCTTGTACGTTCGCTTTACAGATCCATAACTTAGAAGCTTTCTGAACTTTTCTAGGACGACAACATTGTCTACATATGGTCGGTATAATGTGGAGTAATGTAGGTTCGGTGCCAACAATGCTTTTAGCTTGTTTTTCTGGGCTAGGTATTCGACTATACAGTAAAAGTCGCCGTCACCAGACACTATCACAGCTTGGTCGTAATTGTTCAGCTCGATCATAGAGTACAGAACCAGCTCTGCGTCTGCGTTGCCCTTGGTTACATGCTTCTCATCCTTTAGCTCTTCTTCTGTCATGAACATATCTACAGTAGGCTTTAACACCACTAAATATCCGGCGTCTTTCATCTGCTGGTATAGGCTTTCGTTATCCGGTATATACCCGATAAACATGAAGGCCTTCTCTACTCCATACTCGTCAGTCAGGAATTGGCGGAACTTCTTCCAGTCCATCTTCCATCCTGCACGCTGTACTCCAAGGTTTAGGTTCTGAGAATCTATGAATGCATAGTTCGGTTTTTTTGGCTTGCTTCCCTGCTGCTTGCCGCGCCGGAAAGGAAATCGTCGTTTTTGTTGCTGACTCATACGTACATCATATCAGGAATGAGTTCATAGCTACAGTTTCGTCGTAGCTTGACAGCTATATGTACGACATACTTTGGCATCTGTAGGCAAAAGTATGTCGCGAAAGGTGTTTTAGCTCCGTGGGAAACATGAAGCTATGTTATGTAGAGCGCCCCTATGAAAATATGGAAACACCCATAACGCCAACTACTGCAACAACAGCGCCTATCCATTGCGTCCTAGACAACCTGTCATGATTAAACTTGTATGCAAGTAAAGCGGTGGCTAATGGCGAAGCAGCATCTACCGCCCCACCGAATACTACGCTCCCAAAATGCTCGATTGATATAAATAGCCCTATACCACCAGCCATACTACTAAGTGCACCTACATATACAATCTTGTCTTTGAAAAATGCTTTGTTAAACTTAACCGGGTCGCCAACAAGATATGATCCTGCTATAAACATGGCCGCTACCGGAATAGTCGTGATGCTATGAGCCAAAGTGTTTGCAATCCATGTTCCCGTAGCTGCGTATTCAAACACCACAAAGCTCATTCCGAAGAATAGTATAGATACCAGCGCCAGAATAACGGATTTATCTACCTTGAATTTACCAGACTTAGTTTTTTCAAAAGTTAGAGTTATTACACCTGCTAATGTCACCAACACAGCCGCGATCAATGCTGCAGAGATAGCTTTACCTGCAAATACTGCCAGAACGAACACCGCTACAAGTATGTACGAGTTAGTAATGGGAGTGATCACTCCAGCCTTGCCTAACTTAAACGCCTTTAGCATTAGTAGCAACCCTGACACTTCAAAGAAACTCGCCAACATAAAGCCTGCCATGTACCCGACGCTGAAAGTTGGCATGCCAGTAGCAAGAGCTACTCCCAGCATAAATACCGTACCTACCACACCGAACATTGTTATCATGGCCAGCGGCCTGAACTTTTTAGCAGCGCGACTATTAGCAAAGTCGCCAAGCCCAAGCCCAACAATTATTAGCGCCGCTAGTAGCAATGTGATTATCGTTTCCTGTAGTGTATCACCTAACGGATATTAGACTGCTAGTGTAATCATAGCTACACCAACAATAACTACGATGGATGCTATCCGTTTTATTAAGCTCAATCGCTCCTTATCGACAACGAATGCTAGATAAGCTGTAACCAATGGTGAGGCAGACCCAATCGCAGCAGGAACACTAACACTGCCAAGTCTCTCTAGAGATACAAATACACCTATGTTACCTAAAACTCCCCCTATCGTCCCGATAAGTAAGTATCTGGACCTAGCCAACTCAACTACTGATCTAAGCCTGTTTTTCCTTACAAAAAATAGAAACATCAGGAATGATATTACTGTACCGGCAAGCTCAAACAACACTACGTTCTGATACCAAGCCTGATCAGCTGCGTAGTCGAATAGCGCGAACCCTAGGCCGAATAGAATCATTGCAATAACCGCCAATATTGCTGCATTGTTCTTATCCGACTTTTTACTTACTGGATCAATGGACCGGGACAATACTATGATACCTCCAACTACTACAGCTGTGCCCGTTATTTGTAGTATAGAAGGCTGTTCGCTCAAAAATGCGACAGATATCAACAAAGTTATAATAGCGTAGGAATTTGCTATAGGGGCAACGATCCCTGCTGCACCGAGCTTAAAGGCGTGGATCAAGATCAAAAACCCTGAACTTACCGTTAGCCCAGCAAGGAAGAACTTTCCCAGCCCAACCAATGTAACTTCAGGTAACCCGAAAACAAGTGCAATAGATAGTGCGACAAAGAAATGCGTTAGGCTAAATACCAGGCTTATTGCAGACGGGTCTCTTTCTTTTGATAACTTACTGGAAGCAAAGTCAAAAATTCCGTACCCTAAAAACGGAAGTAAGCTGGCAATTACGTATAACATAGCGATCTACAGCTTGGCGCCTTTGCGCGCACGGTTAGCCCACTCGTCGGCCAGTTCGTTTCCTTCAGTGCCCACGTGAGCTTTAACCCACACTAGCTTTGCGTTAGATTCGTTAAACAAAGAGTACAGCTCTTTAACTATGTCTAGGTTCTTTATCTCGCCTTTTGACTTTTTCCAGCCCTTTTTCTCCCAGCCTATTGCCCAGTCAGTCACTACACTTATCCAGAATTGGCTGTCTGTGCGGATTTCACACTCAGCCCCATCTGCGTGCTTAATGGCGGCTATTAGAGCTTCGCCCTCCATGCGTATGTTGGTAGATGCGTTTTCTTTGCCTAAAGCTACAGGCTTGCGGTCTTTAACAACAGCATAGCCACCGGGACCAGGGTTTGGGCTGCAAGAGCCATCAGTAAAAAGTATCATTGGTATTAGTATATAGAAGTTAGGAGCTAGAAGCTAGGATCTAGGCAGCATATGAGAACGCCTGACCTAAACTTAATAAGCTGTAAGCTTCTCAGGGGTATTTAGCCTTTATGCTGGTTTGCTACAGAGCTACACGAGCTAAAGCTCCGCAGGACTCGTTATTCTGTAACGAGCAACCAGCATCGCGCGTAAACTGATGAAATATCCTAAGAAATGAACGAGTCACTTCCGAGGACTGCCCGGATATTTAACTAAAATATCTATCCGGGTCGCATCCGCGTTCCGATTTCGTGATGCTTTTTATAATCAAGCAAGCTTGTATTGCTTGTTAGGAAAAGTTTCATGTCAGGAACGATCATTTCTTAGGATATTTCAATCATGTTTATGGGTGGCTGTCAGTTTTTGCCTCTCGTTTTTGCTGACTCAAAAATGAGAGATGCTGCATGCCCATTGGGCAGCAGTGAAACCTGTAGCTATTTTGAGACTAGTTTGACGTATTCTTTGTGCGTCATGTACGTAGAAGTATCTTTGACGCGGTCAACGAATAATATTCCGTTCATGTGGTCTACTTCGTGCTGTATTACGTGCGCCGCCAGACCAGTGTATATTTCTGTATGAGTATCCCCTGTCGGGTCTGTGTATTCTAGTTCTATCTTTTTATATCTAGGTACTTTGGCAAACAACCCTGCTTTGCCTGGACCGCTACTTATGCATCCCTCCCACATCTGTTTACGATAGCCGAAGGTTCTGGTGATGGTGGGGTTTATGATTACTAGATCAAACGTTTCTACATCCGGTCTAGCCTTAGTGGGCTGAATAGTTATAATCGACAGTCGTTTGTTAGCACCAACTTGCTGTGCAGCCAGCCCTACACCGAGCTTTTTAGCCTTCATCATTGAGCGCATATCGGCAATCAACTGCTTAGTCGCAGCAGAAATTATCTCACTATGCTCCATCACCGGAGATACGCCGCGCAGTAGAGAATTACCAAACTCAGTTATCTTCATGTGGTTTTTCTAGAATTAGCTTCGAACCATTTTGCTATTTCTTCTACATTGCAGTTTTCTACGGCTATCTGGACTGCGAAGTCCTCAAGCTCTTTGTCTTGGATACTAGTAGTATCAATATCGTTCAGGTTTAGAAAGATTATAGCCGACATCATTCCCGTTCGCTTATTACCGTCTACGAAAGGATGGTCAGCAATCAACCCTCTGCACAGCACTGCAGCTTTATCGAAAATAGATGGGTATAATTCTTGACCAAAAGAATTCTGTTGCATAGCTGCCAGAGCAGACTCTAATCTGCCACTGTCCCGAGTACCTTGTGACCCGCCAGACGCATCAACAATTTGAATATGGATCAGCTCAAGATCCTGTAGTGTCAGCCACTTCATCTCTGGTTAAGATTTTTTAATGCCTGCTTGTGTCTCTGAATCAGGTTTTGAGTTAACTCTACAACTTCTAGGGTATGATTGTCTGGCTTATTCTCTTTAACAGGCTCGAAAGTTACCTTCAGGTTGTCGCCTTTTTTAATACCCATACTATCTAGGTCCTTTGCTGGGAGCGTTACACCAGAACTGGCCCCTACAGTTATTACTTTTTGAATTGAGGTTATTGCTGTCATAGAAACATTATAACTTTATTATAACTTTTTTGCAACTTTATTATAATATTCGTGCTATATTGAGCAATTTATAGCTGCATGAACTCTTTGGCGTTGGAAAAACTGCCTAGAAGCTTATCTACATCTACATGCTGAATATAGATAGTTGCAGTGTTGATTAGCGGATGGAACCCTAGTTCTTTTTCTTCCATCAAATCTCTGTCTACCACTAGAGTTACGTGAGACGCAGCCGGGTTCATCAAGCAAAACAAGCTTACTGATCCAGGAGTTACGCCCATCATCGCCATAAGCTTAGCTGGGCTACAAAAACGAATCTTCTTTTCACTCAACTGCCCCGCTAGTTGTTTCAAATCCAGCTTCTTAACTCCTGGCATGCAAACTAAGTATTGTCGCTTACCTTTGTCATCCTGGATGAAAAGATTTTTTATCTCCATCCTTCCTGGTAACTCAGCCATAGCTTCATCAATAGTATAGACAGCTTTGTGATTGACCAGCTCGTACGGCAACCCAAGGTCTTCTAGATACTTTTGTGTTTCTTCCATTTATCTAGCCTACCCCATCCCTATGTTCAGGTTGCCCACTAGCTGCAGGGCTTGATTGAGTATAAGTATCGCACAGCATCCATGCATGAATAGCTACGGCTGCGCCAACCAGACGCTGCCCTATAGACTCAGGCCCATGCACGTCTGCGACTGGATCCATCCTAGCCTCAGCCCTCATCAATAGCAGCTCTGACAGAATTGCACTATTTTCCCTAAGCCCTAAAATTCGGAGTTCTTTAATTTTGGCTGATAGATCGTCAAAATCCATGCCTGAATACAAAGGCACTGGAGTGCTTAAATCCTGATAGTTCAGTCCGTCTAGTTCTTCTCCGTGATACAACTGCGCCTACAGTCTATTCGCAACAATTAGTAATTTTCTCATTATAGTATTGTAGCAGGACTAAGCACTCGTCAGACATAACCCCCGGCACAGCACTTTACATGTCTAACTAATTTTATTGCTTCAATTTGCTGAATTTAAAGACTACCCACGACACTAGACATATTATTGCAGCTGAAAGAAGCCCTACCTGTAGTTCTACGCTTCCTAAATAGTTTACTAACAGACCCAGCACTCCAGCCCCAACCCTGTAAAGCACACCGAATACGGAAATAGATGTCGCCTGCATATCGTCTGGTGTTAACTCTTGAATGTAGGGCTTTACCTTTGCGTTATTCACCCCCCTAGCAAAACCTACTAACAAGATTAGGGGTATCGTCAGCACGCTTATGTGGACACCCAGAATCAAGAACGCTATGAAAGTAAATAGTAGTGGTGTCGCCATTGCCAGCCTGTTTCGCTTCGCGATAAACTCGCTACCGACTGCCGAGGCTAGGGCTAGCGCGGCAAACAAGAAGCCGTGCCATGCAACTTCTACACCAGACTGCAGGAATATTGGAGTCAAAAACCACACTAAGAAATACGTGGACGTAGTTAGCATTGACCCAAATAACATCCTACCGAACAACTTTGGGTGTCCATGAACACAATATTTAACAACAGTTACCAAATCCTTGAACGGATTGGTATTGTTTTTACGTTGCGTGCCTGCGTTCTTTATGTAGAATGCTAAAAATGCTGCTACTAGGAATAGTACTCCTTGGACAAGGAATGGCCAGCGGATTCCTACGCTGCCTATCCAAGCCCCTACTATTGCCCCCAGTGCGGACATAGTGAAGTTAATGCTTTCCATGCGGGCAGCTAATTTTTCGTACGACAAACCGGCCTTTTTACTATGACCTCTCAGGAGAGCACTGTCTGCTCCGCTAGTAAGGCTGCGTCCTACTCCAAATATTACCTCGGCCAGCACTGCGACCCAGAAACTTCGCACACCGAAGTAAATGAACACTCCTACAGCTGTAAATATATCGCCGAAAGCATTCGCTAGTTTCAAGCTTATACGGTCGGCTAGATACCCTGTTGGAATATCTAGGATCAATAGGGTTGCCATATATACAGTCTGCAGTAGTCCAATCTCGAAAAGATCTAGTCCGATATCACTAAAAAGTAGATATGCCACGGGCATGAACAATATGAAACTAGTCAAAGCCGATTCGCTCATCAAGAACTTTATGTCTCGTGGTATGTGTTTCAGTTTATTCATATTGTATTTCTCTTATATTCTACACTTTTTTGTGATTTTAAATCTTCTTTAACCTCCGTGGCGGTCTATTATTTTCTGCTTGGCTTTTTTAGCCGCCTTTTCTAGATCTACTCCCTGCTCAACAGCAATCGTATTGAATGAGATCAGGAAGTCTCCCATCTCCTCCTCTAGGTCAATTTTTGTTTTTTTGTAATCCTTGTCGCCTTGAGTTTTGCGTATTGCTTCTGCAACTTCGCCGAACTCTTCGACCAGGAACAGCATCTGCAGATGTTTGTCTGGCAGCGCCCCTTTGTAATCTATCCAGGATTGGCCTACCCAATGCTGGAAATTCTTAATAGTCATATTATATTCTCCAATTATTATTTAATGCGGTCAGTAACATTTACTGACATTTATAGTTTGTTTAAATGGTTAGTTAGTTTGTTTAAAAGTTAGCTAAGTAGTTCTTCAATTGTGACGCGCTTTTGCTGGGTCGTATCACGGTCGCGTACAGTCACTGTTCCGTCTTCTAATGTGTCGAAGTCTATCACTACGCAGTATGGTGTCCCGATTTCATCTTGCCTTCGGTATCGCTTGCCGATATTACCGTTGTCGTCCCACATTACTGCATTATTTACTCTAAGTTTGTTATACACTTCCCTAGCCTTTTCAACTAGCTCTGGCTTGTTTTTCAACAGTGGCGACACACAATACTTCACCGGCGCAATATGTACAGGTAATTTCAAAACTATGCGCTCATGCTCCTCGTCGTATTCATAAGCACTGACTAGCACTGCCATAACCAACCGCTCAACACCAAAACTCGGCTCTATAACGTGTGGCACAAATGGTTCACTACCGTCTTTAGGGCGATATTCCATTTTTTTGCCGGAACCTTTTTCTATATTCCTTAAATCAAAATCTGTGCGATACGCAAGGCCTAATAGTTCATCTTTACCATGCGGATATTCGAACTCATAGTCAATTGTGCGTTTACTATAGTGTGCTAAATCATCCTCTGGAACCTCTAGTTCTTCAATTTTTGAGGTATCTACACCCGCTTCCTTAAGAAACTCGGTTATACCCATGCGCCAATGTTCAAACGACTCTTTCCAGTTCTCTTCACGAACAAAATACTCGATTTCCATCTGGTTAAATTCGCGTGAGCGGAATACAAAGTCACGCGGACTTATCTCGTTACGGAAAGCCTTGCCTTGCTGTGCAATACCAAAAGGAATATCTGGATACAGCGAATCAACTACATTCCTAAAATTCGTAAAAATACCCTGCGCTGTCTCCGGCCGCAAATAACTTACGCTACGAGAGTCGTAAAGCATGGCACCCCCAAGCTCTTTATCTGTGTCTATTATCGGCCATTCTTTTTCAGGATTACCTTCCTCGTTTAAGTAAGTAATGGATCCTGTTAGTCCCGATGGCTCTGGTCTATCAAAACTTGAAAACTTAGGCCCAACTACTGTCTTAAACATCATGTTAAATTCTTCTGGGTTACTGAAGTTTGGCCCTTTTTTACAATTTTCACATGGCTCCATGACATCTATCTTATCTGCACGAAATCTAGCTTTACACTCTTCACAAACAACTAGAGGGTCATTGAATGTCTCGGTGTGGCCACTAGCTTTCCAGACCATTTTATTCATTAAAATTGATGCGTCTACTCCATGCATATCATCACGATCTTCAACAAAAGTCTTCCACCATAGATCCATCAAATTTTTCTTTAGTGTCACACCAAGAGGGCCGTAATCCCATGTACCTGCCAAACCACCATATATATCTGAACCCTGGAATATAAATCCACGGCGCTTACATAGACTAGTTATATCGTCTAGGGTTGGTTGGTTGGCTTGTTCACTCATAATTAGTATCAGTAT
>JBLFWT010000030.1:0-9966 GCA_047611885.1 Saccharimonadales bacterium (SeqCode)
ATACGAAAAGCTAGGCAGAAGGGGTTAAGTAGTAAATTATCTTTATTAGCTATTGTGCTAAATGTAATTATGATATTCGTTACAGTAGGGTTAGTCGTTACTCTAACCAGCCAGTCTAACAACAAGACGCAGCAGGCAGAATACGACACAGAAGGCATAGCAGATCTTAATGCTATTGCTGATGAACTAGAGATATACTATTTTACCAACCTGCACTACCCATCAGACTTTAACGAATCGACATTCCCAGAGCTAGATCCAGAAGTATTTAATGCACCAAACGATGAAAAAGCATACGTTTTCGAACCGCAAGGTTGTGAGGATGAGAAGTGCTCCAGTTTTGTCCTAAGCTATAAGTTAAAATCTGAAAGTAGCCCGAACGACCTAGACGGCGATGGCTTCTACAGCATTATAAGCATTAATTAGGCGTCTTGTAGGTCGTAGAATGTATCTAAGTAGTTCTGGTACCATCATTTGGCCTGTTCTTCTTGAGACAGGGCCATCATGTCATTGACTGCAGCCATGTGGGCTTCGTCATTGGCAGCCATCTGTTCTTTTACGTGTTCTTGCCCAGTTCTTCTGCATCGCTACCAGTAAAGACTACTAGTGTAGTTGCGTATCAGTTAGGTTCTGAATCTAGGAATTAGGCTTAGTTACTTGGTTGTCCACAAATATGCCGGTTATGTAGGCGTCTTCCATACCAGCTATATTAAAGTCTCCGGCTAAATAAGTGCTATCGTCTATTCGCTGATCTATCAATAGATACTCGACTATTAAATTAAATGCAGGGAGCCATTGTTTTGTAGCTATCATTGAGTATTCGCTGAAATACTCTTCTAGGTCAGGTTCCGCTACTCTTGAATATATCAAGAAGCTACCATCGAGCTCTTTAGCTATCGACATTATGTCATTCTCTCCTTCGTACGTGTTTGTAGTTTTTCAGCAGAAAGTACGCACCGAAATGGACTTTTCTATCTTCAGAGCTTAGTGCTCTGCCACCAATATCTTCAGATATTATAACGAACTTAGTTTCCGGACTTAAACGAAGGAGAGTTTTAGTTGTCACAATACCAGATAGTCCTGCTCCAATTATTGCAACATCGTGCTTCTTCATAACTTTTCTAGATTATTCTGCTAATTATTCGTTAGCTCTTCGGTTTCTTCGGTTTCTTCGATTCTCTTTTTTGTTGTCCTCGTCCTTTTGCCATGGTAGATCCTATTCGTTAGTTATATATCTAATTATACAGCATAAAATAAGCAGGTTAGTAAGTTACCTGTGTGAATTTACTGCCTTACGTAGTGAGTCCTCAATGAAGCTATCTACATCATCGTAATCGTTCCTGGCAGCCATGCCCGCAATAGGTGAGTCAGAATCGTAAACTGCACTCCATTTAGACATTTCTATAAATACAGGCAAAAGATCACGGCTTTTATGGGTGGGGGTATATATATTCCTACTTTTTTTACTCGGATCTTGTGTTTTGTCGATTAAACCATTCTGTTCTAGTTTTGCTAGTCTATCGGAGAGTATATTTGTTGCTATTCCTTCATCTGAGTCTAAAAACTCCTGAAAATACGACTTCCTAGCAATAAGAAGATCTCGCAGGACAACCATGGTCCATTTGTCTCCAAACATATCCAAGAAGTATCTCACTGGGCATAAAGATCTACGTGTGTTTTGGTTCATATCCCTATAATAAAAAATTAACTTGCATATTGCAAGTATTATCTATATTGTTGATATAGAATTTAAAGATAACCTAACAAATTAAGAGGGACACATGGTAAAAACAGCAAAGAAGATAATTAACAAGAAACTGGTTTTAGCATTCCTTTCATTATCAACGTTTATGATTTTTCTAGACGGGACGGTTGTTAATACAGCTCTTCCTGATATGGCTCGAGATTTCACAGCGACAAACGCTACGCTTCAGTGGATAGTTAACATGTACTCACTTATTCTTGCTGGTTTCTTATTGTTTGCTGGAAGCGTCGGCGACAAATATGGGCGTAAACTTGTACTCGGAGCCGGTATGGCAGTTTTTGGCCTTGCTTCGGTAGGGGCAGCTCTAGCTAACTCGACGGATATGCTTATTGCAATGCGCGGACTACAAGGTCTAGGAGCTGCTTTCGCTCTTCCTGCTACTTTGTCTATTATTACAAACGTGTTTCCTCGAAATGAACGAGGTAAAGCTATAGCTACCTGGACTGCTATAGGGTCTCTAGGTATAGCATTTGGACCGGTCATTGGCGGGTATCTAGTTGATCAGATCGGTTGGAACGCAGTATTTTGGGTACATGTCCCTGTTGTCCTGCTGGCTCTATATGGTTTGAAGTTTATCCCAGAGTCTAAAGAGGTTAATCAAACGCCACTGGATGTTCCTGGTGCAGTGCTGGGTACTGGTGCAATGCTAGCGATCGTATATGCGATTATCCAGGGTGGAGAAGCTGGTTGGACGGATACAACAATCATAGCTTCCTTTGTAGGCGGGTTTGCGTTACTCCTAGCATTCCTTGTTTCACAGATGCGCAGCAAGAATCCAATGTTACCTCTAAAGTACTTCAAGCAGAAAGATTTTTCTGGTTCATTCTTGGTATTACTCCTGGTATTCTTGGGCATGGTCGGGGTCTTCTTCTTTCTTACTCAGTACTATCAGTTAGTACAAGGCAGAACTGCTTTAGCAGCTGGACTAGCCATAGCGCCTGTTACAATCACAATGATAATGGGTACAATGATATCTGCAAAAACGGTGCCAAAATATGGACCTAGAAATGTCATTATTGCTTCAACTTTAGTGATTATCGCTGGAATGGCTATATTCAACCAACTGCAAGTCGATAGTTCGATCTGGCTGCCAATAAGCGGTATTTTACTGTTCGGTCTTGGGGCAGGGACAATCATGCCTACCGTTACGGATTCGATCATGGCATCTGTGTCGGTAGACGACGCAGGAGTAGGATCAGCGATGAACGACTTATCTCGTGAACTTGGACTTGCTCTAGGTATTGCGATATTAGGTTCAGTAGTAACAGCGAACTACAGATCAACAATTGACGAGAAAGCTCATGCAATCTTGCCTGCAGAGTCTGTAGATCAACTAAGTGAAAGTATTGCTTCTGTAGGCCCGATAACAGCTGAGCTACCTGCTGAAGCGGCACAACAAGTAACGATCATAGCTAACAACGCGTTTGTTGATGCGCTTAGTGTCGGATTCATCGGCGCAGCGTTATTCGTTGTATCAGCATTAGTAGTAGCAGTACTGTTCATCCCGAAAAGATCTCGAACTTCTCAAGCAAACTAGATATCAGCTACTTTTTCTACCCATTCACATTCGTCTAGTAGTAGTGTCTCAGAGTCGTCATTTACTTCACTGAGAGCCTTAACAATATCTTCCTTCAGACCGAACTCTCGGTTGTTCATATGCCCAGAGATGCGGACAGGGAATACGTCAAGGCCCCGTAATACTCCACCAGTTTTAGAATTGTAGAAGTGCCGAGCAAATATATAGGCGCCTGCAGACGAACCACCTATTGTTTTACCCTTCAAGGACGCGATGAAGTCTGGATATTGTTTCATGATTTCTACTAAAATAGCAGTGTCTCCACTGGCGATTTCAATGGCTGAAGATTCTATAATCTGACCCATTAAATTTTCTCGTGTAGCTATAACTACTTCAATGTCTCTATTCGTTTGCTCTAGTATCCAAGACTTTTTTTATCATACTGAGCATGCTGTTCTCAGCCCCTATACGCGCAAAGCCTATGAACAGGACTTGGTCGCCGTCTTCCAGATCGCGAGTTAAGCGCTTAAAATATCCATCGTTTCGTTCGTCCTGGATCCTCAGTCGTTCACCGTGTAGTAGGAACGTTGTCTTCATATAGTTATTATAGCAATTCGCTAGACTCGCTGCACTCCAATTGCATGATAGAATTAGATCATGAACAAGAATGAGAAAAGAGTAGTGTTAGTGACAGGCGCTGGGTCAGGAATAGGGCGGTCTACTAGCGAGAAGCTAATAAACGAAGGCTTTATTGTATATGCAACGTCACGTAGTGTAGAGGGGATGGATAGTCTTAAGAAGTCTGGATGCAAAGTGCTGAAGCTGGATGTAACAAGCGAAGAGGATATAAAAACTGTAGTAGCTGAGATAATAAAAATGTCTGGTAGGATTGATGTTCTAATCAATAATGCAGGATATGGCTTGTATGGTAGTGTCGAGGAAGTGCCTATAGAAGATGCGAGGAGCCAATTCGAAGTAAACCTTTTCGGGTTGGCACGCCTAACACAAGAAGTAATCCCACATATGCGCGGCGCTGGATCTGGTACTATCGTTAATATCTCATCAATAGCCGGCAGAATGTACACAATTCTAGGCTCTTGGTACCATGCATCGAAACATGCGGTAGAGGGTTGGTCTGATGGCCTTAGGGTGGAGCTGAAACAGTTTGGTATTAATGTAGTTATAGTCGAACCAGGAATAATCAAAACTCATTTTAGCAGCATGACTACGGCTCTTAATAAATATTCAGGGGCGGGTCCGTACGCAAACCTAGCTAACAGTATGACAGAAATTACCAAAAGTAGTTATCGGGCTGACGGTCCAGGCTCATCGCCAGATGTAGTAGCAGATGTGATATTCAGTTCGCTCAATTCTCGACGTCCAAAAACAAGATATCTAGTGGGTAAAAATGCCAAGTACTTAACTTATGCTAGAGAGATTCTAGGTGACAGAATCTTCGACAGGTTGTTATTGGGCAAAGTAAGGTAAATGAAGCCGCACTAGGGTATGAATTCGTATAAAGTTAACTGAAAGAGAAGTATATGTTGACAACAAGGATCATTAGCCCTAAAGACTTACGGAAGTAGTTTACGCCTTGAAATATCTCTTGGATTGCCCATATAACTATCGCAACGAAGGCAACACTATTTGCTGAACGGAGTATAGTGTCATTTGCAGACACCTTACCGACAATAGTAGCAATAGCCCATACAGTCAAAGCAAGGTTAGGCTTCTGTGCCAGAACTACACGTCCACTGCGATCTTTAAAAAGTCGTCTAATAGTTGATAATACGCTGTCCATATATAGTCATTATACTAGAATATGAGAGTCTTCCATTTATAAAATTAAATGTCATCGATAGTAAAGCTTCTTATGGCTATTCCATTTTTGTACTTTTCTTGCCGCTCATAAATCTAATATTATCAGTAGAATACCAACTAGATGGAGCTAATCTTCTTCAGCTTGCGCTAGTAGGTTTTCGATCTTTTTTGTAGCTGCTTCTACTTCGTCATCACTCATTATATCTTGTATAGGGTCGATTGCATCCAATTCAAATCCATGTACGTTTTTCTTGTATTTATGTTCATCGTCTTTAGCCATACATCTACTATACATTACTTTCAGTCTGGGTATACTCTGTTATCATGCATAATAACTGTCTGAACCTTTATTCATCATAAAGATATCTGTTTAGCAAAGTTTTCTACTATTTCTAGGTCTGTTTTACTGAAAGTTTTGCCCTTTACTGTGTGAACTAATTCAAGCGTACCTTTTACAGCTCCGTCTATCATTACAGGGACTATCACGAATGATCCTGGTGCACCTTGCTATAAAGTGATAAATATATACCTAGGCCTCTTTTCCTGTTGCAGCTGCAGGGACTATAATCTTGCTGTGTTTGTTGGACTGCTTGCTGACGGTGCTCTAACTATTTGGCATAGTATATAGCAATAAACTCACATCAGTTAAACGAGCGAAGTAATATTAGAAAAACTTCAATCGATCTACATGAGTCTACGGCTGTAGCGTCCCTGCAAATATTTGCCAAATTAAGATGCTTTTAGCGCCAAGACTGAGCCATATGTATACACGTTCCCCATACAGATAGTTCGACCATTTACCCCATTTTTTATACTGAAGTGCCATATTAATTGCAAATGAGTTGAAGAATAGGAATATTGAAATCCATATAAAGTATACGAAGTTTGGCGGGCCACCTGTGCTCTCAGACGCAGTTGCGCTAGCCCAAAAATATACTGCAATTACTGCCCAAGGTAGAACGCCAGCAAGCACTCCAACCCAATAACTTAACCAGTTAGTTTTTTTAGTGTCTTGGTTGTGAACTTCCATTATTAGTCCAGTAAGGTTCATTATTGCTGTGACGCCAAACATTAGTAGCAAGGTGCTGAGGTCAAATACACCGCTAAGTATTGCAATTAAAACTATCATAAGCGACGCAGATAATGAATACTCAAACCAACGATATTTGTTAATACCTTTTTTTAGACCGATCACATATTTTTCAAACCAAACGGTTGCTATTAGCAAATGGAACGTCATAGACAGTAGAGAAAAAGCAGCAACTCCCCAGACAAACGGGAAGTCAAAAAGTCCACGACTTGCACTTTCTAATGTTTCGGTCGTCTCGTTAAATGTAAGATAGTTCGAAGTAATAGTTCTTGAAAAGCTAGAACTCAGCACCAACAACAAGATTGCTTGCGCTCCATGAGCAAAAGCCATGTAAAGGTTTAGTTTTTTTAGCTTACTGAATTCCATATATATTCCTTATCATTTGTTGTTTATAATAACACTAATGTCTATTTTAGTTTAACAAACCCAGTCATACTACTAGGTTTGTTACTGTTACTCGCAGAAGCTTAGCCACTATTATGGTAGGACTACAGCGTCTATGACATGGGCTACACTATTAGAAGCTTCAATATCTTAGCCAGTATTATATAAAATCGCGATCGTGGATTGATTTAATGTTACGACTATCGTATGCCCAATGAAGTATTGCTTGACGCTGTTTTCGCCTACAGTTTAGATCACCTGTTTCACAATTTTTTTCTATCTGTGCGATATGTCTTCGCATAGCACGCCATCTTTTAATTTGTCTGTCGTCGTCGTCATTTCGTCTCCCTAGGTAGTACCTGCAATACCATTGAAACCATCCTAGTGGGTCGTTCGGGTGTATCCAGCCTTTCTTTTCCCAAACACTTCGAGGCTGTGAAGCGCTAACACCATAATAATTTAGCTTTGGATCTGGTATTCCTTTTTTTGAAAGTCTCGCGTTATCGAACCAATCTGGCGGAAATTCTCCGGGCACATCATCGAAATAGTCACCATCAAACACTCCCATTTCAAGCATTTCTTTGGGTGATAATTCAGGCTTAAAGTCGTTATTCATATTTTTGCGATTATTGGTGACGATTTATAATACCCTACATCATTTATTTGCGTAGCGATTGCTTTAGCGACTGATTTTCTAGAAATGAAAATTTTCGCGGGTCCATTTTTTGTCAGTTTCCAATCACCCTTATCCTCGCCATTTGTTAGTTTCAATACTCTTATAACAGTCCAGTCTACGTCGGATGATTGTAGATATTCAGTATGCATAATTCCGTCTTTTACTCTTTTTGGATCAATACTCTTAATACCAAAGTTCAACACTCTATCAAAAATAGTAATTTTATCATTGGGCATACGTACACCTGTTCCAGTTAACGAGATTATTCTTGATACTTTGTGCATATTCATTGCATTTACGACATTCTTTATACCGATCGTCTGCAGCATTTGATCAGAACTTTTTGTGTAGCCAACAACACTTATAACCGTATCCATGCCTTTAACTGCCAGGTTTACGGCTTCTGAATCCATTATATCTCCACTGAATTCAATTATATTGTGGCCGGCTAAGTTCTTAATTACTTGTTTACCTGTTCTTCCACTTGCTCCAATAACTAGTATTTTCATCTAACATTTTCCATGCTCTAATTATGACATATAGCGGGGGCAGCTACCTATAGCCTAGTGGGGGAACCTAGAGGTAGGACCTCTCGAGGTTGTTTTGTATCACTTGGGAATATACTAAGTTTATGCTTTCATGGAATGTTACTAAAGAATATGCCCTTCAGTCCTAATATCATGTCTATGAGAGATTTCAAAATAAAGAGAAACTATATAGAGAAGCAGGTGATTACAGATATTCTCTATCGTTATTTCAAAAGTATCTTTGCTTCGGTGAATCAGGAAAATTAACCTCATCCATAATGATATTTTCGAAGGCTTAAACGCCCAATAACTACGACCTTCGGGTTCGTGCTTTTTCATTTCTTCAATGTCATAGTCTTTCTTGCCGAATCTCTTCTGAGAGAGCTCATGCACACTCGCAAGGTCTTCATTGCTTCAAAGTTAGGAGGTAGGCAACGATACTACAATCTTCTAGTTACACACTCTCTCTGGTGTTGATCTTAGAAATCTATTCGTTCACTATTTTCAGCATTTCCGTCCGAAGCCAACCTTATCGAAAGCAGATTATTAGGCTTACTTCATACTTGTTTCTTCATTTTCTGAAAACTGGCTACAGTAGCCTCTACTATTCTTGGGTTTCTGCCCTTGTAAAAACTAGTCAGTGCATTTTTTAAGGAGCTTTTCTCCTTCCTCAATCCATTCACCTAGATCTTTAAAGTCTTTTTTCCCATTAATCCAGTCTTTTACGTCAGGATCATCACCTTTAAACGGAGTAAGTCCACTGCGAATTGCTTTAACTACTGCCTTTTGGGTTTTTCTCTCAGCAGATTTTGGTATCTTTTCTAATCTTTTAAGTCCAGCCAGTAAACTTACGCGCGCTATTTCTTCTGACGCTACCCAGCCATTTGCGCCACGCCACGCCAGGAGTGGCTCTTGTGTAATTGGATCTACTCCATACTCGCACTGCTCTGGCTCTCCGATCATCGATGCCAGCTCTTCTTTTGTAAGATCACGCTTTGCTGGGTTTTCAGCCATCCACGTTTTAAATAAGTGAGAGTTACGAATGGAACTGTACAGCGTAGCTTCATTAGTACCATGGTTCACCTCAACTACTCGTTCGTATGAACCAATGACTAGACTGCCCAGTTTTCGCTCTATGGTAGCCACAAATTCTTGTTTCTCTTCACTAAAACGCCGACTATCTGAGAGCTCTTCCTCTACCCATAGATGAGCAGCTACTACTTCTAGGTCTTCAAGTGTCGTTATACTGACGTTATGAACATCGGCATAGACTTTGCCTCCGCGTACGCCGAGAGAGAACAACGCCCCTGTTACAAGTTCACCTAGTCGACTAACTGTTGACGATTCTGCTAATGAATAGTGTTCGCTGTAGTCTGTGGCCAAAGTCCATTCTTTGCCGCGACGTTGCCAAATTTGGTTTAACTGTCCTGCATTGATGCAGTGTCGCACCGCCTGTCTATCTTCTTGGCCAACTCTAGTAACCGGGATAGCGTCTAGTCGTAGACGCTTAAGTAGACTTTCTCTATTCTCATCCACCTGTCCTACTGAGTGTTCGTATACGTCGTATCGCTCCCATTTATTAGTATCTGTGCCGGTTAACTCGACATATGCTTCCAGCTGAGCGAATAAGTCTGAATCTTTCTCTTTGACTTCGCCGTCTGTGTCTTTTTCTAATAGACTCCGCCATTTCTGCTCTTTGTGTGAACGTTTCAAAATGCCTCCAGTTTGCATAATTGATACAATGTCCACAACATTCCTCACGACATTTTCGTTATAGCCTTTTTCAAGGGCAAAGACTACCATGCATGCTAATTCAGGATCTAGCGGCAGAGCATCCATTTGTTTGCCGCGCTTAGTAATTGTGCCCTGAATGTCGAGCGCCCCTAGAATCTTTAGACGGGATTTTGCTGCTTGCAGCGCTTGTTCGGGTGGCTTATGAAAAAATTTTAAATCTTCTACAGAGAAACCCGTGGCTGAAAGTTGTAGCAGCAACCCGTCTAAGCGGCTTCGCTGCATCGCAGGAGTTGCAAATTCCGGCCGTCGATCGTAGGGGATGAGCGGTGATCTGTCGCTCGGAGACGCTAATACATATTCTCCTGGTGCTGTTCTGCCAACTCTCCCGGCACGTTGCTCGAGGTTTGCCTGAGAAGCCTCTGTTAGATAAAGGCCATCGCTGCCTTCTGGTAA
>JBLFWT010000031.1:0-8947 GCA_047611885.1 Saccharimonadales bacterium (SeqCode)
CACTTGATCTTGTCGCGATTTTCGTCAAACAACTTATTCAGCTCATCTTCTGTCATTTTCTCGTCGGCTGATACACCGATTGCTTCTAGTTCTTTGTCTACCCTGATCCGAGTATTGCATGTTTTGCATTCATTAAGTGGGTCAGAAAATCCGCTAGTGTGACCTGAAGCATCCCATACTTTAGGGTGCTTGAACATTGATGAGTCCAGACCAACATGATCTTCTTTCATGTGGACGTTTGTTGACCACCACGAAGCCTTCAAATTGTTCAGAAGTTCTACTCCGTATGGACCAAAGTCGTATATACCTGCCAAACCGCCATATATATCTGAACCCTGGAATATAAATCCACGGCGCTTACATAGACTAGTTATATCGTCTAGGGTTGGTTGGTTGGCTTGTTCACTCATAATTAGTATCAGTATAACAGATATGATTATGCTAGAAAATTATTTTCACGCTCTGGGCAAGCAGCTGTTTTACATCACCCGCGACAGCATCGCCGTCTATTATGCGCTGCAATGCATTTGGCTTGTCCATACCGGCAAGAAGCCGGATGAACTTCACATGCTTTGGGCCATATTGACCAGAGTGATGATCGGTGAACCCCATGTTGTCGTAATCGAAAACGAATTGCGAGTTCGCACTTAAGGGCTCTCCGTTTACTTGAACTTCTGCATTTATTCCATGGCCCGAATGCTCCAGAAGCCTTATGGCAAACCAGCAGTATTGCAGATCCAGGTCTATAGCACTTTCGTTCAAGCACGCCATGGCATTCGTTAGTAGCTCGAAGTATATAGAATCGCATGTTTCCTGTGTTGCTTTGTCTATTAGTTTTATCATTTCATATGCCATCATAGATGTTTCAATATTTTTGGTAATATGACGATAGTGAGTTTTTAGCCTAGTTGATGTAACTGTTTTTAAGTCGCTTCGGCCGTCAATATAACTGACCTCGCTAACTGATAACAGCTCTAATCCACCTGCCAACTTACTCTTCTGCTTACGGGCGCCTTTTGCGAGTAGGCTAATCTTGCCCATGTCCGGAGTTATCGCTGTAATTATCCTGTCCGCTTCTGAAAAATTCATTCTCTTTAGGATTATTATCTGTGTCTGTATCTGCTTCATTCTTGTGACACCAACGACACTATGCTTTCGACAACAGCCTGAATAGAATCGGTTGGCTTATAGAATTGCTCTGCTACATTTAGGAGTTTCCAGTCGCTACCACCGGTAATAGCTGCTGGGATTTTCGCCGAAGTATATAGCACGATAGGTACGTCTGCCCATTCGGGATAAGTTCTAAATTCGTATAGAAACTCAGTACCGCTATGGCCAGGCAATGAAAGCTCCAGGATAACTGCGTCTGGCTTGTTTTTGTCGGCCAATACAACTGCGTCGTCTGCTGTTGATGCTATATCTATTTTCAAATCAAACTTCGATAGTTCATCTGCAATACATCTGGACTCTAGTCGGTCTGGCTCTAGCAATAATACCCTCATATAGTTATACCAGCGCTAACTGTGCACTGATCGGTAATGTAACGGCTAGGCCGCTCTTACCTTCCCTAGTGATTTTGGCAAGGTTACTGCCAAGCATTTCAAATATTCCATGGGCTGTCAGTAGATCTGTGGCAGGCCCGGCGATACCAGCAATAGGTTGTCTTGAACGGCCAATGTTACTAGATGTAGATGCAAATGATACCTTCGACAGATCTAGCGAATTATTAGTGATGCTTATCCTTATGCCTTTGCTCGTACGGAAAATATGCCAGCTTAGTGGCGAGGGTCGCTCTGTCATGCTCAGCACAGCCTGCCACAGGCTCTCTAGACCAGACTTTAATGCTGCCCGGTCGACGTCTACAGTGGCTATTCCTGACTGTATAAACACTTCTGTTTCACAGCCGCGCTCGATAGATAATGGCTGAAGGTCTGCTGCAACCTGTGTTAATGCGCTGCCTAGGTGGACTGGAGTCAACACTAGTTCCGTCTGTTCTGATGCTAAACGCTGGTACAGCAGCACGTTGTCTATAGTTCGAAGAGCCTTGCGAGCCTCTAGCGTGATTGGGCTGCCTATTGTCGAGCTCTCAGATAAAGCCTTGATAACCGTAAGCGGTTTCTTGAGTTCTTCGCCCATCATGAAGACTAGATTGCCTTCATTTAAACCTGGCTTTGCCCCATTGGAGCGGTGCTGGTCGTGCATGACGTAGTTACCCTTTATAGCTAGAAATTATAACAACTCAATAGAGCGTTGGATATTGCAGTTTTAACAACCATCGCGCGGTAGTATCTAGAATCTAGTAGCTGGGAGCTAGAAGTAGCTCCTAGATTCCAGCTTCTATTACGGGGTGAAAGTTATAGACGGGACAATAATGTTATTAAAGTCGCTTAAATATTCTGTAGATTCAGTGAATAATAGTATTGATCTGTCACGAAGTGGCAGTAACACTAAGCTACCCTGCACATCTCTGCTAATCGAACCTGTGGCTTTTAGGCCAAGAGCCTCCTGCACTTTAGCGGGCCTGAATGCAGCCGATGATAACTCGCCCTTTTCTACTGCACGCGTAATGGTCGCGGCCTCCGTATCGTATGCAGTGCTAGTGATCTGTGCACGCAGTGCGTATGGCTGTTTTGACGTTGTGTCTGGTACCGCTCCTGGGTGAGCATAGAGATCAAGTACAGTTCCGCTAGAGTTCTCTTCTACATATACGCTCCAGGTTTTAGGGTATTCAAAAATCAAAGATCCGTAAGTAGCCGAACCTGTGTAAGTTCTTACTGGTGACTTTTCTTTTTCAATAAATTCTACATCTTTGGCAGACTCTGCTTCTTGCACTGCTATGACTACAGCGGCTTCTACTTTTTGGTCTACGTTATTTTTGTAGTCTTCTTTGCTAGAGTTAGCCAACATAGCCAGTACTGTAGACACTACGAACAGTACTGCGAACACGATCGCGAACACGACAGAAATAAAACCACGTTGAGATTGCCTATTTACCATAAGCTTAATAGTACTAAGTTACGATGGTTTTATCAAGCTTTTCTTGGGGTGGCAGTAATAGCGACGCATCATATGCTACTTTTACATCTTCGAGATCTTGTTCCATTCGACTGACTAATTTCCTGTAGCCCCGGCTTCCAGTCCTTGCAGCAGCAATGAGAGCCCCTGCTGTATCAAACTCGTGAATCGCTGATACAGTCAGGTATTTACAAATCAACTTGTTTGCTACTGCACTGTATGGTCTTGATCTTACGCGTTGAAGCTTAGTTTCCATAGGCCTTCGGACGCTACCATCATCAATGAAACGATCTAGGATTTCCGCCCCTTGGTCGCTGAGGTTATTTGCTGTTTCTAACTTCAGTATAAACGGAGCAACTGCTGGTCTAGCATTGCGGGCGACTAGTGTACCCCAAAGCATCGTCTGCCCCTCGAACTGCTCGCTTGCAATTACTCTGCTAGAAGCGTCTGTAATTTCACATATGCCCATGTAGTTGTTTATGGGTATTCCGAAGGTCTGCAGGCGTGCGTCTCTGCCAGCAGAAGGAAAAGGACGCTCAGCACCAACAGACTTCATCATGTCGACCACCCGCTCTAGATGTGTACCTACCACTAGACCTCCTAGTTATAGTCATATACTACACCTAACTCTTGTACTTATACAAAAACATTCCATTATCCTCTTTTGTCACTTTCTTGGACTCTATAGTAAATGCAAAGCTTACTAGACTCATACTTTTACCAGACTCCTTGATTTCTGTTTTCATGCGCTTGTCTAGTTTCTCCATATACGGCTTAAGTAGAAAAACAAACACACCGTCAGCTTCAGGCCAGTCTGCTTTCCAGTAGTTACCCCATTTTATAGTTACGTATTTTCTATGGCGGGCTGTCAAGAGATACGACCATAGGACTAATAAAGGGTTCAACTCGTACCCAGTAGAGTAAATTCCCCGTTTAGCTGCAGCTATCATGATCCTTCCATCGCCACTACCTAGCTCCAGTATGCGTTGGCCTTTTTTTAGGTTCAGCAGGTCTAGCGCGTCGTCTACGCGGGAATTTAGCACCGGCAAGAATGGTGCACCGAAAGCCACTACTCCACCAAAGAGAAGAATACAGGTAGCCCCTATCACTAGGATTACGTCGTATATCACTTGCTGACTGTAGAAATCTTGTTCTTGGCAGAGTCTAGCTGTTTTTGCATAGCTGCAATTAGCTTCGTTCCTGCGTCATGATCTTTCAGCATTTCGTCCAGAGTATCGTATTCGCCCAGCTCTATTCTGTCCATTATCTGCTGCAGATCGTCCTCTAGTTCTTTATATGTGGGTATTTTTGTCATAATATTTTGGCCTCCTTGGTGCCGTCTGATACTTTAATCTTAACATTTTTATCTACGGTTAATTCTTTTACTGATTTAACTAATTTTCCGCCAGATGTAACGATAGCGTAGCCCCGAGACATCTGCAAGCTCGGGTCTAAAGACCCTATAATTAGAGCATTTTGCTTTAGTTCCTGGTACTTGATATCGATATTTCGCATAACAGATTTACTCATAAAATCTGTGTATGCAGCTAATTCCATTTTCTTACTCTCCAGAGTAGAATAGACCTTTTCGCCTATATATACGCGCTGCAGCTCTAACTGTTTTAGGATTTCTTGGCGGTCTGGTACCAGCAATTCTGCAGCGTTAGATGGGGTTGATGCACGCATGTCGCTGGCCAGTTCCGCTAGAGACTCGTCTACCTCATGTCCTATCGCCACTAAAGTAGGGATTCTGCTGGCCGAAACAGCTCTAACAACTAACTCGTGGCTGAAAGCGCCAAGGTCGTCAGCACTCCCACCGCCGCGGATTATAACCAGTGCGTCGTAGCCCGATTTCATGTTGGCTTTACCTATACAGTCTACTAGCTGTTGAGGCGCTGATTCGCCTTGCACCAATGAGTTGTATACATCTACCTGTAAGCCACCCCAACGAGCATTAATAATCTTTATAAAGTCTTGGTAGGCCGCAGTTTCTAGCCCAGTGATCAATGCTATCCGCTCCGGTATGCGGGGTAGTGCTCGTTTACGCTCGGCGTCAAACACACCTTCCGCCTTCAGTTTGGCCCGCAGTAAGTCAGATGCTTTCTTGATACTCCCCTCGCCTACCGGCTTGATAGAAACAATGTTTAAACTAAAGCCAAACTGCTGATGCAGCCGTGGATTAGCCGTGATCTCTACCATCATGCCACTCTCTAGAGGACCTGGCATCTGATAGACGGTACCGAACAGACGCAGACTAGCTCCGTCGTCCTTCAGGTCTGCATACAGCCACCTCCCCTTTGCTATCTTGAAGTTACTTAGCTCTCCTACGACTCTGACAACAGGATAAGCATACTCGAAAGTCTGGTTAGCCAAAGCCACAAATTCGCTGGGTGTGATAGTCGTCTCTTCCATAAGTATCAGTATATATTAGTCACTAAGCATTACCTCCTCCCAACACCCAAACTACCCAACCATGCCACCCAAAAACCCATACTGTACAAGGTCGGACCTTGTACAGTATGGCTACTCGGCAATTCTAAGGGGTGAGTTAGAGTTCTAGTTTCTTTTTGAGGATATCTTTGTTCTGATGTGGGTCTTCCGGATCACTGTTGTTTATGGCGCGGCGATAGAATATATATCCTATCGGCAGGAATATACCCATGTTAAATACTCTGTAAACTACTGTCGCTGATAGGGCTAGAGCTTGTTCTACTCCCGCAGATGCCATGACACCGGTCATTAAACCTTCATAGACTCCTACACCGCCTGGCAGTACTGCTACTAGACCTGCTGAATTAGCTACTGCATAGGCGATAATGATCGCGCCAGGATTTATTACCGACCCGAAGGCTAGATAGACAATAAAAATAGTCAGAATTTCGGTAAAGTTCATAAACATAGACCAGAAAAATGGATACCTAAGATCCTTCCAGTTGTTTCGAACATGAAGGTAGTCTTTATGTAGGTCGCCAAACAAACTTTCTATACGCTCTACATTTATGACGTGCTTCTTCTTACGATGGAAAACGTTGAACACCCTGTTAACTAGCTTCGGCAACCAGGCAGTAAACTGCCTAATCCTGGCATCGTCACTGATGATGTACAGCAATACAAGCATGGAAAAAATAATTACAGATGACAGCGTGCTGGCAATCAATATGATAAATCTGCTAGCGGACCCAAAGATCGATAGCAGCAACAAAGCAATCATAAGATAGATAATGAACGACAAAAATGTCAGCATATGTCTGGACGTCTGCAGAAGCGTAGACTTAGACCCTTTGATCCCCAGCTTCTTTAGCCTATGCCCAAGATACCCGAACCCACTAACGCCGCCAGTAGGAAAAACGTTATTCACAAAGTTCATTTCTAACGACACTTTGAACATTTCCCTGGCGCGAACATCTTCGCCTAAGGTTTTAAGGTAGCTCTTGTAAAATTTTGCCACTGCAGTGTGATTCATGATTTGTATAGGTATTATTAGCAGCATCCATAGGAGGTTCAAGCGCGCAAATGAGCCGAATGCATCGCCTATTTGGCCACGTGCAAACACCACTAAAAGAGCAAGTGCAATGAACGTTAATGCGTTGACCCAAAATTTAATAGACCTAAAATTCATAATTTACCTTATAATAGCAGTAAAGAACTTATTTTAGGATAGTAAATGGACAACAGCGAAGTAAAAACATTAGCAATATTAGGTAGACAGCCGCAATTAGGTCTAGCCGAGATCGAAAGTCTGTATGGAGCTAGCAATGTGGCCCGATACGGCAAAAATACCTGCGCAATAAACATTCCATCCGGCGACATAGACTTCAACCGGCTTGGCGGTGTAGTGCGTATAGCCAAAATTCTAACCGAGCTACCAAGCACTAAATGGTCAGATATCGAAGATTACCTATTGGAAACAACCCCTGACAAGGCTCAATCTATAGACGGAAAACTGTCCTTCGGAATTAGCGTATATGGACTACCCGTTAATGCAAGACAAGTGGCCCGTACTGCCCTGCTAATGAAGAAGGCTATTAAGGCAGCCGGCAACTCTGTCCGCATGGTGCCACACAACGACACGGAACTTGGAAGTGCGCAGGTGCTATACAACAAATTAACAGCCAAAAACGGCTGGGAACTGCTGGTAGTGTCTGATGGCAAGACCGCGTACTTGGCCCAAACCGTGCGCATCCAGGATATTGACGCCTACTCTGCACGAGACCGTGAACGGCCAATGCGCGACGCTAAAGTCGGTATGTTACCACCTAAACTGGCGCAGATCATAGTCAACTTGGCTGTAGGCCAAATAGATAGACTGGAGATTGGAGAGAGGAGATTGGAGAAAGACGGCTCATCCTCAATCTGCATACTTGATCCATTCTGTGGAACTGGGGTATTGCTGCAAGAAGCGACTCTCATGGACTATCACGTGTATGGTACAGACATAGAGCCTAGGATGATCCAGTACTCAATAGATAACCTTACTTGGCTAGACGCTAAATATCCAGAGGTAGGCGACTACAGACGAGTAGAGGTAGGAAATGCTACTAGGCATACTTGGGATTTTTCTAAAGTATTGGATGTAAAAGCAAAAGTATTCGTTGCGGCTGAAACATTTCTAGGCCAACCGCTAACTACTCTGCCAAACGGCGAACACTTGAGCAAAATTATCTATGACGTAAACCTTCTGCACCATAAATTCCTGCAAAATATAGCTAAACAAGTACCTAGCGGAACGCGTCTTTGCCTGGCTATTCCAACTTGGCGCGGAAAACATGAGTTTTTACACCTCCCTACCCTTGATTATTTGGAAGATTTAGGCTATACTCGTATGAGTTTTAAGCACGTTTCCAATGAGGACCTAATCTATCATCGTGATGGCCAAGTCGTCGGAAGAGAACTGCTAGTAATTATTAAGAATTAAGTCACTGAAAGTCACCATGACTGATCCTCGTTAATAAACTGACGACCAGATCATCACGGTACGTGCCCTGCTAGATAGCAAGGCGAGTGTGTATCACGCGAATATTGTGATCCACTCTGTGAAAAGGAGCAACAATTATATGTCACATGTAAAAGCGGGTGGAACCGCAAAAAATGTCCACGACAGTCCCGGCCAAAGACTTGGTGTTAAGCGTTCTGGCGGTCAGAAAGTTAACAAAGGCGAAGTATTAGTTCGTCAAGTTGGCCAGAGCAAGCTATCCGGAAAAGGCACATACCTAAGCCGTAACTACACTATCCACGCTGCTAAAGACGGCATAGTTAAATTCGTAGCTAGAAGAAAAAAGAACTTCACAGGTAAAACTGTCCCCCGCACCGAAGTAACAGTAGAATAGAATTACATGATAGTCTAACAGACTCCGTACACTATCATGTTTGCTGCGGCCCTGTGTCTAGATAGCTGAGCTTCATGGATCATGTACTTGTGTTCACGGTCAGTATACTTCATATCTTGTGTTACGTCTTTTGTCTGAGAGTAGTCGAAATTTCCAGTCATCATATCGTAAGCTAAGTTTACTACGTGATCCAGGCTACCTACGTTATGAGGATCATCTTCACGTATAAGTTCGAGTGGCTTCTCGCTGGTCCTAGGCATATTATGAACCATATCTGAAGGCAAGAAAGTGTTAAGTACGGTTCGTCTATCTGTTTTTAGATGGTCCATGATACTTCGAGAGCCTTTAACATTATGTCCAAGCACGGACAAGTGCGGCTCCATTTTCTCCGTAATTCCAAATTCACTCTTAAGATACTGAGCAGGGTTTTCTCGAGCCCAAGCATCAAGCCTACTTCTCAGCATCTGTCTTAGTTCGGTTTTCGCATTTGGGCCTAGGTCAAATCCAAAGTCTGTAGTATCTGCCGCACCTACGGTTTTAAGTATGCCATTCCCTCCTACTTCCAGACCTGACCTTTCTGTAAAGGCTTCAAACAATTCATCTTC
>JBLFWT010000032.1:0-8837 GCA_047611885.1 Saccharimonadales bacterium (SeqCode)
TGGCTGGGATGGCAGGGATCGAACCTGCGAATGCTAGTACCAGAAACTAGTGCCTTACCACTTGGCGACATCCCAATACGTCAGCTTTTGATAGTTGCATATTGCTAGACTATTCTACTATATATACACTTCAACATCAATCTGTTATTATGTCCATAACAAACTAAATGAAATACCTTTTAAACATACCTCGTCTAACTATGAATGCTATTAAGTGGCTTTATAGATTGGGCCGATTCTTAGGGATACTAGTTGCTTTCTTCGTACTGTACAGGCTTTTACTGTCCGAGCTATTCGATGACACTGCATATATACTGCCTGCATTCGCCATATGGGCAGTTTCGTCCTACGTTGCTATCCCTTGGTTCCATAGACGCATGACAAAATACTATCTACCTAATTATTTCGTGGGTAGGATCAGGAGTAGTGATGGATTGTTGAGCGATCCAGTTAATTTAGCATTTTTTGGTAGCGAGGAACAGGTACACGAATCATTCATAGATGCTGGGTGGTCTCTCGCTGAGCCACTTACAGTGTCTTCCTTTATTAAAGCGGCATTGGCAGTCTTGCGCAGACAAAGCTATCCCACGGCCCCAGTAGGGAGCTTCTATTTGTTTAACCGAAAACAAGACTTTGCATATCAGCAGGAAGTTAATGGGTCTCCTAAGGCTCGTCATCATGTGCGGATATGGAAGACCCCTAGGGGTTGGAGGCTGCCAGGTGGCCATAAGTCTGAATGGTTAGCAGCTGCTACTTACGATACGACCCTGGGTATAAAACTGCAGAATGGCCAGATAGATCATATGATCCATGAGAACATTGACGAAGAGCGCGACTACATAATCAAAACTCTGAAAAAGGCGAATAAGATCAAGAAACTAGAAGTGATAAAGCATTTTACTGCCGCGTACCACGACCGAAATAACGGCGGAGATCGCATTAAAACTGACGGTGCTCTGCCTTTCGTAACCCTTAAATAACTTTAAGGAATCTAAGCAGCGTTGTGTAAATCATAAGTCCAAGCACCACCTGTGTTATCGGCATGGATCACTATGTCTGCGAAATCAACCGCTGGTATAGTGTGAGGGGTGTGTTGGTTGGTATGTCTATGGGTAAAATTGGCTACAATCTCGTCTTTGTCTGCTGCTCCTCGGAGTAACAGGTCACGGTCCACTCTGGATGCCAGTCTTTTTGCGTCGTCCAAGTGTAGGTATATTCGCAAGCCTGTATTTGGGTAAATCCTGTTTATATCACCCTCGACTATCAGTACGTCTACTGGTCCTACTGCTTTTCCGTATCCATCCGGACTGTTGCTATCTATGGCAGTTCCTGTGGTGTCGTCGTATTTGGGCACTCTTACCGACTCGCCGTCTATTTTGCTCTGTCTAATCTGTTCGATCAGGCTCTCCATAAATAGGAAATCGTACCGCTCTAGAGGACTCACGTGTTCTAGGTGTTTTCTACGGTATGCACGGTCCCTAACAACAAAATCATCTGAACTAATACTGCCTGCAGTAAGACCCGACTCCTCAAAAGACCCAATTAGTTTTTTCGTCAGAGTAGATTTGCCGCTCCCAGCTCCGCCGGTGATTGTAATTAATGGTACTTCGTCAGACTGCACTAGTGTAAATAATCCAGTAAGATGCTTTGCTATAGGACCGGCTTCTACACCCTGCAGTGTTGGATCTGGTTCAAAACTAGTTCTAAGTACGTTTGCCACGTATTTATCGCTGTGCCCCATTTCTACTTGCATGCTCATGATTATATTATATCGCACTTTTCATAAGACTCACAGCAGCCCGGAACACTCAAGAACAACGAGCACTCACCTCTATCTTATAAAATATAATTCCTATATAATGCGCTTATGCAAACTAACTTCTTTCGCAATGTGCGTAGCCACATACTTGATACCATTGACTCACCTAAGCGGGGCTCATGGGTTAGGGTAGTAGACCCAAGCAAGGAAGACTTACAGAAGCTAGAAAAGAAGTTTGACCTAGACGTAGACCTACTTGCTGATGGTATTGACTTGTATGAAGCCCCTCGTATAGAGCAAGACAACGGAAGCCTATACATATACGTTAGGTTCTGTCGGCCAACAGGCCAGTATACCAGTACACACCCACTGCTGATTGTAGTGATGCCAGACATGTTGATGACAGTCTCACGGATTGAATCTGAGCCGATCAATAATCTAGTTGAATCGGGCACGGTAGTGACCACACAGAAACTGAAGGTAGTCCTGCAGATCCTCGAAGAGCTGAATAGAGGCTACCGCGCGCACCTAAACGGAGTCACCAAGAAAATTCTCAGCACAAGGTCTAGGCTACAAAGAACTATCGTCAGTAATGACGATATTTTAAATTTCATCGATGTAGAAGAGGACTTAAACGAGTTCTTAGCCGCATTGCAGCCATACGGTATAGTGCTTCACGCCCTACTCAATGGAAAGTACATGAAGCTGCACGAAGAAGACGAGGATCTGATAGAGGATCTCCAGCTATCCGCAAGCGAGTTGGTGGAACTGACTAAGAGCAGGCTCAAGACTATACAGAATATCCGTGAAGCCTACAACACAATCGCTTCGAATGATTTGAACAAAGTGTTCAAGCGTTTGACGAGTATAGCGATATTTATGGCCATACCTACTATTATCAGCGGGTTTTACGGTATGAACGTCGTGTTGCCACTTGCTGATGATCCTAATGCATTCTGGTTGGTAGCCGGTCTTACTTTAGTAATTATGATCATTTTTATCCTTTTCTTCAGAAAAAAGAAGTGGCTATAGAGATAACCACTTGATTTAGCTATAATAGATACAATATATGAAACGGAGAAACTAAATGCTACAGGTACTGTTCTATTCATTAATTGGTGGAGTCGTGTCGCTTATAGGCGGCGCATTGCTAATTAGAAATAAAAAATCCGCAGAAAGACTTGCTAAGCATGCTACACCTTTTGCTGCCGGAGTGTTACTAGCTGCAGCATTCGGTGATTTACTGCCTGAAGCTCTAGAACAAGGTACTGATAACCGTAGCGTCATGATGGCGGCGCTGTTTGGGATACTAGGGTTCTTTATACTAGAAAGATTCGTTAGATGGTTCCATCATCACCACGAACACGAAGGCAAGGATAAATCACCTAGCTCGATGATTATCATCGGTGACACTCTACACAATGCGCTAGATGGAATAGCAATTGGCGCAGCCTTCCTGATAGACACTCCTACAGGAGTTATCACAACCGCTGCAGTTGCGGCGCATGAAATCCCTCAAGAGATCGGCGACATTGGGTTGCTGCTTAGGAACGGCATGCAAAAGAACAAGGTATTACTAGCTAACTTTCTGAGCGCACTAGCCACAGTAGTAACGGCACTACTTACGTTCTCTATAGGTGACGATGCCAACTTTCCTCTACCAGCATTACTAGCTATAACAGCAGGGTTCTTCATATACATAGCTGCTAGCGATATAATCCCAGAAATACACGAAAAGCTTAAAGGGGACGAGACGGACTATCGTCCATGGCTACTATTGGCCGGCGCGGGGCTTATACTTGTCGTATCACCAATAACACACGACTACATAGAGAACCGCAGTTCTCATGCTATAGAACATGCTATAGAGCATAAAGAATACATAGTTGCATCAGGGGATATTGTCCCGACAGTTACTTTGTCTCCAGAATTAACAGCTGCCGGTTTGAATCTACGGACACAGGTTACTGACTTTACCTTCACCCCAGAAAAGGAAGGCGAACAGGCCGCAGCGGCTGAAGGACACGCGCATCTGTACGTTAATGGTGTAAAGATAACTAGAATATACAGTGAGTGGGCATTTGTGCCAGCAGGTATACTACCTTCCCACTTCGATCAAATCACAGTAACGCTTAGCAATAACGATCATAGCGAATATCACGACCAAACAGGTACAGCCGTAGGCGCGTCGCATAGTGTGCAGAGCATTGACTCTAACGGAGAATCCCATTCACATGAAGATGAAGATACTCATAAAGAAAACAGCGATACTGATCATCACACTAATTAACGTCTAGATAAGATACAATAGATATATGAACGAAATAATGGTGGCGCTACTACTGGGGAACATTGCACTAGTCGTGTATATAAATTTCCGTAAACAGAAATCTACGAAGCCTACTGATGGTGAATCACAGATGATACAACAGAATCTGAACCATCTGGCAGACAATGTTACTAAGCTGCAGGAACAGATCCGAACACAGATAGATACTAAACTGGATAAGAACCAGGAAAGTATGACGCGTCAATTGGCAGCTAGCACTAAGCTAGTCCAGAACGTGACAGAACGCCTGACGAAGCTAGATGAAACCAACAAGCGAGTTATAGACGTAGCTGACGACCTGAAGCAGCTACAGAACGTGCTGCAGAACCCAAAACAACGTGGTGTGTTGGGTGAATTCTACCTAGAGCAAATTCTACAGAACTTGCTACCGCCATCTTCATATTCTCTGCAGTACAAAATAAGCGAAGGGCACGTGGTAGACGCGGCTATACACCTTGACGATAAGATCCTGCCCATAGACAGTAAGTTTTCACTAGAAAACTACAATAGGCTAGTAGAGGCGAAGGGCCCAGAGCGCGCTGGGTTTGAAAAAGCTTTCAAGGAAGATCTAAAGAAGCGCATTGATGAAACGGCTAAGTATATATTGCCGAAAAAGGGTACGCTGGACCAGGCGCTAATGTTCATTCCATCAGAAGCAATTTATTATGATCTACTGGCTAACAAAGTAGGAAACAGTGGTGTCAATGGCCGTGATCTAATGCAGTACGCAGCGGTAGAAAAGCGAGTAGTTATAGTCGGGCCTAGTACCCTTAGCGCAATGATGCAAGTAATTGTGCAGGGTCTTAAAAGCCTCGAAATCCAGAAAGATACAGATGTAATCCGTAAAAACATCGAGCAGCTCCAAAAACACCTTATAGCGTACGATGGTTACTTTAAAAAAGTCGGGAATTCGCTAGGCGCTACAGTAGGGCACTACAACAATGCGTCAAAAGAGCTTGGTAAAATTGATAAAGATATAGTCAAGATCGGCGGCGGCGATAAAGTCCTAGAAGTAGAGTCTATTGAAAGACCAAAAGACCTCTAAGCTTAGTCAAAATCCCTAACTATTCTTAGATGCCTTTTGGCGTTGTTTGTCGGCGGGCGATAAGTATCTCTCTGCATCACCTCTTCGCTTGTAGAGTAATTTAAAAATCCGTAAGATACAGCTCCATTCTTACCTCGTTGAATAAATCTCCCACCACTATCTATATGTATGTGTAGTGGACTGTGTACTAGTCCGGTTCCTTTGTAGACAGCGATGAGACCGTTCAGTATGCATCCAGGGCTATCAGATTCAATTTTTTCTTGAGCTTTAAATCCTCTAATTCCACAAGGTAGTTCTTCATCCATGAGTGCATCGTAATCTATAGATTCAGGATGAGGTCCATATACTATGTTGTAAAGTGTTAAATATCCTAGGTCTTCAGCATGGTCGGGAGGGATGTTGTTGCTCGCATTAATATGTTCACTTACCAGTCTTGAGCGCGAAAGAGTTTCGAATTCAGGTATAGTTATCTTTTTTTCGGTAGAGATATAAAGTGACATAATCTCATAGTATCATGATTTGTCAATAAAGTCAATAGCCACGGCAGCTGTCCATGAGAAGTTTTGTGCACCTGCTGGCTCACCATTTTTTGCAGAGAAGTATTCGTATGGACCATGCTTTTCAACTGCTTGTAAGCTAGTCTTTCTTATATTGGCAGCTTCGTCCTTGTACCCATACCTGTCTAGCCCGTCAGCAATCAGCCAATTAGTGTTTAGCCATGTCGGGCCTTGCCAGTAACCTAGTTCCTTATACCATTCACTGTCTGTGGGCACACTTGGCACTGGATACGGAGTGTCGAATAGCTTCTTGTCGTGCATCATATCCACTAGTTCAGCAGCGCGCTCTTTACTGATGGCACCAGAATATAGTGGCATCAGTGTGGCAATACTAGGTTCTTTGATAAGCTTATGCGTTACGAAGTTGCGTGAAAAATATTGCTTGTTGTAGCCGTCCCACAATTTGTCCAGTGCTTCTGGGCTTCGTTTCATACTCTCTAATAGGTCATCCGGCAGTGTGTGGTCGATAGTTTTCGCTATGCTTCTAAGATGGTGATTGGCACGGACCATTATGGAGTTAAATGTTACATCTTCTACTGCGAAGTGTGACCGGTTTAGTATCGCCTCTGTATCCCAGTTCTTCCTACGTAGCCTTTGCAATACGGAATAGTACAGTAGGGCATCAATGCTACTGAGTCTCTGCCCGGGTGGTACATGGTGCGTGTCACGCCTGAACAGTAGGACTGCTTTGTCTAGCTTAGTCTTTTCTACTATATCCACCCATAGTGGTCTAGCGTGCTCGTGCAGCTGCTTGATCCAGGGTGGAGAGTTGTCTAAGCCGCTTTCCCATGGGTGGATTAGCAATGCCAGGCCTTCTTTGTGTGGATCTCTCTCGTTATATAGCCATTGGTGGTGAGCAACTAATGCTGGATACATATCCTGGTACCAGCTGCGTCTGTCTGTAAGTTTAAGTTTTTTGCCAACTCTTACAACTGCTTCAGCTAGGACAGGTGGCTGGGTAAGCCCACTGGTGTTAAGGTCGTCTGGAGAGCAGGGGTTTCTCCAAGATTGCCAGATCCTACGGTCCCTAGAGTGTTTGTCATTGTCAGCGAATATCATGTGAGGCAACATTCCATTTGACCATTGACCCCTCAGCAGGTTACGAAGTTCGGTCTGTGCCTTTTTTACGTCATAATCTGCAAGACCAATTGCGATGAAGCAGCTGTCCCATAGCCACTGATGGGGGTATAGACCCTCTGCAGGGATAGTATATGAGCCATGCCAGTTGTTATTCAGCACTTCTTTACAAGATTCTAACAATGATTTGACCGGAGTTGACTCATCCATTAACCATAAGTATAACCTAGAAGCTAGTATTTAGTATTTCGGAGCTAGTATTTCGTATGATGGGAACCAGGGATGGCGGTTGGCTGCTTAGGCAGCTTAAGAACAACCTACTAACGACATACCGGGGTGAATCGTTATTCGTAGTCTATATCTTATGTAGTAGTATCGTTTGATGTGGTTATGCTTGCGTCTAAGGTCGTTTTAGGAGGGACAAGACTACACGATCAGTCTTCACTGGGTGCAAGTCAAGGAGACTCTAGCTGGCTGATGTATCGCCGATTGTCAAAAAGGATTCTGGCAACTAGAGTTGACTCCTTTGGGCTAGCCAGGCAGATTTATGAGTTAGGTAGAGTTTGTGGGTTCGCTTTCTTCGACGTTTAGCGGAAGTTGGTGAATATTAGGGGGAAGTCGAAGTCCTTGGACTCTACTAGGCGCATTGCTTGCTGAAGCTCGTCTTTTTTGGGGCTCATTACTCGTATTCCGTCGCCTTGAATCTGTGTTTTTACTTTAGGAAACTCTTCTTTAAGTATTTTTGTTACTTTTTTTGCATCATCTTGCTTTAGGCCATTCTTCAGTGGTACTACCCAGATCATTCTCAGGTTAGTAGTCTCTGGCTTGTTGCTTACATCAAATGTTTTCTGGCTTACACCGCGTATACCGGCCTTTTTACGGAGCATATCTATCACCGCGTCTAAGTGAAACTGCATGTCGCCATATATTTTAATCCCTTTTTTATCGTCTATCCACTCCATAGCTGTGTGCGTACCCTTTAAGTCGTAGCGATTTGAAAGTTCTTTTTGGGCTTGGTTGAATACATTGTCCATCTCGCTTAAGTCGTATGTTGATTCTATATCGAATGAAAATTGTGCCATATACATCTATTATACCTCATCATCTTAAGCAACTTTTTTTGCCATAGTGACTACTGTTGAAATGTAGGAAAAAATGATAGTATGTAGGCATGAGCATGTTCGCTTCAACGGGAGCCTACAGTCGCGGGGACGACTGGTGGATAGCTGGTGCTACTTTAGTAGTAGCATTATTGGTGCTATATCCGCTTCGCGTCCTATTCCTTCGCTACCAGCATGTCAGGCGGATAAATAAAAACCTGGTAACCTCTGCCTATAAATTACCCATCAAGTTAACTCCAGCAGAACTGGCATATGTATTTTCTACAAGGGTATCTAGGGCCCAGATGTATGCTACGCTGCGTGACCTAGCCAATCGTAGCGTGCTGACAATGCACAAGCGATCCGGAACTACGTTCGTAGAGCTTGGACCTAAATTAGACAGCACATTGCAGCCATTTGAGCAGCTATTAGTGAGCTACGTGCATAAATCTAAAAGAGCTGTGTCAATAGAGGATATACTAGTTGGAGATACAGTATATACCTTAGCTAGCCGTGAAGTGGTTAGAGGCAGCAGAGACTATGTCTTCTGGTGGCTGCTGAAAAAAAACTTACGCAAGCGTGGCCTGATCGAACACAAGATGACCGGGCGCTACACAAGCATATTGTTCAAATTCGGCTTCTTCGGTAGTCTTTTTGTCGCTACTGGACCGTTATTTTCTTACCGTCTACTGCAGATGATGATTAATGGCGAAGTGGGCGTATCTAATCTGATCGAAACTTTTGCCAATGGCTTACTCTTCTGGTTAATTGCCTTAGTACCTGTGATGGTTGTGAGCTTCTTCATGCTTAGATTTAGCGGTAGGATGACCGGCCGTAAGTGGCTTATGACAGATAAGTTTTATCGCTACCTTGGCCAGCTTGAAGGTTACAGGGAATTTGTGCGTCTGACGCATAAGAACAAGCTAAAGTTCGAGAGTAAGGGTCTGAACGAGGAAGCAGTAGCCGAGAC
>JBLFWT010000033.1:0-8819 GCA_047611885.1 Saccharimonadales bacterium (SeqCode)
GGTAATCCCCAGTCTTGCTGATCTATAATTTCTTTTTCAAAAACTCTAAGTGTATCCCTTCCATCTTCTTCGACTATTTCACTGCGAATGATTATTAGTCCGCCAAGGGATTCCTTTATAAGAGGTGCAGCTTCTTCTATAGTGCATTCTGGAGTCAGCCCGAAACCTGCTTTGAATCCTGCAGACAACCCGAAATCCTTTTCGTATGCGTTCATAAGTGTCGGCCAAATGTATTCACCATCATCTGCTTTTCTTCTTACTTCATTAGCAATTTCAATACCTTTAACGTAGAATTGACCAAAAACTTCGTTTAAGCATTGGATTGTCTCTTCGCTATGGCTTTTAGGAGTACCTGTACCGCCTAGTTTATCTAGCGCTTCTATGCTTCTTCTTGTTTTTCCCATATCAGCTATCATTATATCACAATAGTATATTTAATGCAATATTTGACATATTTCTGCACTCAGGCTAGTCTGTATACATGTTAGGAATAAATACTTCTATACAACTCCTGAGCCTCATCGAGGTTGTGTTGTCAATGGACCGGAGTATTACTACTTAAAGCAGCACTAACCAGGCACATCTTGTAAATCTTCGGTCCTAGACCGATTTTTTAATTTAGACGAGGAAAATAATAATGGAAACTATAGTAGTAGATCAGCCAACAGGCTGTGTAGAGACACCAAATATAAAAATAATAGTAGCGAGATCAGCGGAATTTGGTTTTGGGACAAACGTAGCTACCTTTAACCGTGAGGAAGGATTAACGCTTCAAGTAGCATTCAATCCTTTAAAATACATCGGAACTCCTCAGTACACTAAAACCGAAGAGCAAATAGACGTCCTACAGGACCCGGCAAACTACCAAAGATGGCTAGACGATACTAGATATATGTTTGCCACAAGAGAAGATCACATAAGTACGAAAATTATGTCAATTGTATGTACCGATCTTAGGGCAATAGCCTTTAACGCGGTAACCCACCGAATTAGAGTAGTGCCCGATGGCTCTTTCGACCGATACAAAGATATCTCTAAAGGTTTCGATCAGTATATAGGTGATACTTCTGAGGGCAGCTTCAACCGAAGACTATTAGGACTGATCCCAAACACAATAACTAATGTATAGGCCTTGACAAATATAAGCATTAGGGGTATACTATACAGTAAGGAAATGTATACCCCTTTGCTGTCAGGTGCCTATGAAAGAGTCCTAGAATGTTGATTTAACAGGAGTTATGTGCTATATTTGATCTGTTACCGAAGACAGTAGCTGGAGAAATCCTTAATAGCGCTACCGAGGCAATAAGAGTAATCTTATTTGTTTCAGAGCATTAGTATGCTACTTCGGAAGAAGTAGTTTTTTAATTCTCGGTAACAATCAGAGTTGGTCGATTCTCTGAGGAAAATCAAAGCAATAAAAGAAAGGAAGCTTCGCCTGCAGCTCTTGCAGCTAAGGTAAAAGAGCAGCCCGAGCGTCAAACTTGTTTTGCGCCCGGAGCGTCGAGAAAAACCGTAGGTTTGTCTTGAATAGCGAAGCGGAAAAACATATGGCTTTAACTAAAGATAAAAAAGCAATAATAGTTAAAGAGCTAGCTGATCTATTAGCAAGTTCTAAGATGACTGTTGTTGCTAAGTACGAAGGTACTACTGTAAAGGCTATGCAAGAACTTCGCAGACAATGTGAAGAAAACGGCACAACTGTAAAAGTAGTAAAGAACAGACTAGTAGTGAAAGCTCTAGAGTCTACTGATTCTCACAAGAACAGTGACACTAGCGATCTACAAGGGATGTTGATGTACGCTTTCAACTCTACTGACGAAGTAGCACCTGCTCAGGTTTTGCACAATATGGCAAAGACAGAGCAGCAAATCGAATTCGTTGGTGCGTATGACGCAGAAGGCAACAAACTAACAGCAGACGAGGTGAAAGCCCTTGCACAACTACCAAGTAAGGAAGTAATGATTGCTACAGTGATCAATACCCTTATGAGTCCAGTAAACAACGTGATGAGCAGCCTAAAGGGCAACTTACACGGCCTACTAGACGCAGTAGCAGCATCAAAAGCATAATTTAAAGGAGAAATAAGAAATGGCAGATTTAAAGAAATTCGCAGACCAACTAGTTGGCCTAACAGTACTAGAAGTTAACGAACTTCAAACAATACTAAAAGACGAGCACGGCATTGAGCCTGCAGCTGCAGCAGCTGTAGTAGCTGGTCCTGCAGCTGGTGGAGAAGTAGCAGCTGAAGACGCTAAGAGCGAATTCGACGTGATACTAAAAGACGCTGGTGCGCAAAAAGTAGCAGCAATCAAGGCTGTTAAAGAAATCACTGGACTAGGTCTAGGTGAAGCTAAAGCTATCGTAGACGGCGTTCCAAAGCCTGTTCTAGAAGCAGCTTCAAAAGAAGATGCTGAAGCAGCAAAGAAGACTCTAGAAGACGCTGGTTGTACAGTAGATCTAGCCTAACGCTTATGAGAGAAGGTGAATCCTTCTCTCATCGTGCCGGGAAACTGAATTCACAGATTTCTCGGACTGCTCTCATCCCATAGATGTATTTCTTACCGCGGAATAAATCCGACGGACAAAATGATTTATGGCGACAATTAGAACCGCTCAAGGAAACTTGAGCGGTTCTATTACTGCAAAACTAGTTCAATAGATGATGCACAAGTAGTTATCCACAGAAATGTAATATGTCTTTGACATCGGTGCATCAGCATGATACTGTCAAAGGGATTATAAGTGCGAGAATAAAAAAAGACAAAGACAGAGGCGAGATATGTCGGAGTTCCCAGATAAACAAGCAAAAAGACTAAAGGCTCTAATAGAAGAGGCTGAGACTTCATTGGGCGCAGCTAAAGAGCTGCTAATTAGCCTAGTGGGTGAAGACCCAGTTATTACGACTAGCGTAAAAGAAGAAAACATCGGCAAAGTCATAGAAGGCGTTTTTGACGGCCAGAACATGGCTGGTGGCGACGGAAAGATGTATCCTGTACCTGCTAACTATGCATCTAAATCCAAACTAGTTCAGGGAGATATCCTGAAACTATCTATCGCTGAAGACGGATCATTCCTATACAAGCAAATAGGCCCAATAGCCCGCAAACAAGTTGTAGGTGGACTAACTCAGAAGGAAGGTCACTATATAGTTTCCGTGGGCAAAAAAGAGTACCGAGTACTGCTAGCATCTGTAACTTACTTCAAGGCGAAGCCAGGCGACCAAGTATCCATCAACATCCCAGATGACGACTCAGTAGATGTAGAGTGGGCAGCACTAGAAGCTGCGCTCTAGAACATGGTAGACCTTGCACCAACGCCGAATGTTGAAAATGCGAGAAATATTTCACTTAAAGAACGAGCGCTAGGACTGATCTTACCTGTACCTGCGCTGGGGCTAGTAGGCGATGTTCTGCTTACCGCAGTGACTATGGAAGAGCCAATGCCAATTACCCAGGAAATAATCAGAAGCCTTAGTTAGTTCGAGAAAATAGCCGCTGTCTTGAGATGTAATAACCAGGCGAATTCTGTTATCAAATCGCTTGTGCTATGTGGTGTGATGGCTGCTGATTTATAATGTATCTGTATGGCGAAATTGTATTTCAGATATGGAGCAATGAACAGCGGAAAAACTACCGCTCTACTTCAAGTAGCTCATAACTACGAAGAGCGGGGAATGAACACTCTTATCCTGAAACCCCAGATAGACACGAAAGGCCAAGACAAGCTGGTGTCTAGAATAGGCATAGAACGTAAAGTTGATGTGTCTGTAGATACAGAGATTAACTTAGCCCAAACTGTATCGCAGTGGTCGAAAGACGTAGAGAAAGTCAGCTGTGTACTAGTGGATGAGTCACAGTTTTTAACAAGTGGACAGGTAGACCAGCTACTGGAGCTGACTACCAAGTATGAAATACCTGTTATCTGTTACGGAATCAGAACTGACTTTCAAACCAACCTATTCCCGGGCAGTGAGAGACTGTTTGCAGTCGCTCATACGATAGAAGAGCTAAAGACCATCTGTAGATGCGGCAAAAAAGCCATTTTCAATGCTCGTAAAAATGATGATAAGTTCGTCTCTGAAGGGTCACAGGTAGCTATAGATGGAGCTGGCACTACAACGTATGAATCACTATGCCCATCCTGCTACGCATCTATGGTATCAAAATAACAGGCGTTGTTATTTCTATACGAAATACTACCTACTAGATACGCTATACTATTAGGACTATGGGGCAAGCATTATATCGCAAGTACAGACCGCGGTCTTTAGACCAGGTCGTGGGTCAACCACACATAACAGATACTCTTCGTAATGCTCTGAGAAACGACTCCGTACGACACGCCTACTTATTCACCGGGCTAAGAGGGTCAGGTAAGACTTCTGTCGCGCGTATATTAGCGCACGAAGTAAACAAGCTGGACTACAACGAAGACGCAAACCACTTAGACATTATCGAGATTGACGCAGCCAGCAACAGAAGAATAGACGAGATCAGGGATCTGCGCGACAAAGTACACATAGTGCCTACTAGCTCGGAGTACAAGGTGTATATCATTGACGAAGTGCACATGTTGACCAGAGAGGCCTTTAACGCCTTGTTGAAAACTCTGGAAGAGCCACCAGAACACGCAATATTCATATTAGCAACTACTGAGATTCATAAAGTACCTGCAACTATCATAAGCAGAACCCAGAGATTTACATTCAAACCAGTATCTAGTGAGTATGTATCTGACCACCTTAATACTATCGCCAAGGCTGAAAAACTATCTATCGATAAAGAGGCTCTTGATCTACTGGCGCACTATGGCAAGGGCAGCTTCAGGGACAGCATATCTATGCTAGATCAGATAAGTGGTTTCGATGACAAAGACATAACTAAAGAGACAGTGTTAAAACTATTAGGCTTGCCTGATGATGGAGTGATAGACAACATAATATCTGCGATAGGGGCTAACGACAGCAATAAATTGTTCAGCGACCTAGAGCAGCTACGTGCCAACGGCGCTGATCCAGCAATTAGCTCCAGAAAAGTTATAGATAAACTACGTGAATCCCTGATGTCAGGAAAAGGTAAACTAGCTCCTACAGCAGCAGTTCGCCTAATGAAAGAGCTATTGCCGCTAACTGGAGCTGAAGGCACGTATGAGGGACTAGAAATAGCTCTGCTTGGTGCTATAAAGTTCAACGAAGACAACTATAGCGCCCCGGCAACGAAAGCAATGGCTAAAGTTGAGAAATCAGAACCAGAAATAGTAGAGAAAAAAGGAGTAGTCAAGAAAGAGCCAAAAGTGGCGGCACCTGATACTGTTGAGAGTACCGTAAAAGAAACCCCCGCTACACCCGACGTGTCTTCAACTGAGCCAGTACCCACCGAGCAGGAAGTATCAACAGAAACTGAAGAGCCGTATGAGGATGTTAAGCCAAAAGAAGCAGAGAAGGCTGAAGCTGAGCCTGAATCGTTAAAGCCTGCTAAGCAGCTATCAGTAAATGAAAAGGCTAGCTGGAACGATATACTACTACAGGTAAAGCAGAAAAATAACACTCTACATGGAATACTGAGAATGGCAGAAGTCGAACTGACTGACGATTCACTAAACTTGATATTCAAATTCGACTTCCATAAAAAGCAGCTAATGATTCAGAAAAATACCCAACTCTTGAATTCTATAGTCGCAGAAAAACTAGGCAAAGGGTACAGAGTAGAATCTGTGGTCAAGAAACAAGATAAACACGATAAAAAAGCTATTGTTAAAACGGCCGCAAAACCATCAAATGACGCCGTATCAAGCGTGAGCAATATCTTTGGCGGCGCAGAATTGCTAGACTCATAGTATGCAACCTTCAACCAACGGCAACCAAGCACCTCAAAGCGTAGACATAGAGCAGAGTGTACTAGGTGCCATTCTGATTGATCCGGACGCTATTATTAAGGTAGCCGACATAGTTCGACCGATTGATTTCTACGACGACAGACACCGCCAGATATACGAAGCAACCCTACGGCTATATGAAGCCCAGTCCCCAATAGATATCCTAACCCTCAGCGAGGAGCTACGCACAGAAGGCGTGCTAAAAGAAGTAGGTGGTAGCGCCTACCTTACTCAGCTAACCAACACTGTACCTACATCTACCAACGCAGAACAATACGCAGCAATTGTAGCTACTAAATCCATAAGACGGCGTCTAATAACTGCAAGTAACGAAATAGCCCAGATTGGTTACGACGAAAAGCGTAGTATAGCCGAGCTAGTAGAGGAGGCCGAAGCGAAGCTATTCGAGGTGAGCCAAAGACACGTAAAAAACGATATTATCAGCATGGAAGACATCCTAGCGGCCAGTTTTGATAGACTAGATTCTCTTCATAAAGACAAAGGCAAGATCAGAGGTGTATCCACTGGATTTAAAGATATGGACTCAATGTTAGCTGGCTTCCAGAAGAGTGACTTAATCATCCTAGCGGCCCGTCCATCTATGGGTAAGACTGCAATGGCACTTAACCTTGCACAGAACGTCGCAGTTAAATCAGAGGCTCCTGTGTTGTTGTTCTCACTGGAAATGAGCAAGGAACAGCTAGTAGACAGGATGTTGGCGTCCGAAGCCGGAGTAAACTCATGGAACCTACGTACAGGGAATATGTCCGACAGCGACTTTGAGAAGATTGGTCATGCAATGGGTACCTTAAGTGAAGCTCAGCTATTTATAGACGACACACCTGGTATAACAGTGAGCGATTTGCGAACCAAAGCTAGACGCGAAGCACATAAAAGGGAACTAGGCCTAATAATTGTCGACTACTTGCAGCTAATGAGCGGTGGATCAAAATACGGCGGCGATTCAAACAGAGTACAAGAGATTTCTGAAATATCTAGAGGACTAAAGGGAATCGCCAGGGAACTGAACGTACCGATCATAGCCCTATCCCAGTTATCGCGTTCTGTAGAAAACAGATCCCCACAAATACCACAGCTATCTGACCTGCGTGAGTCTGGATCAATAGAGCAAGATGCCGATGTAGTAATGTTCCTATACCGGGATGATTACTACAACCCAGATACTAGCGAGAAGCCCAACGTGCTAGACATATTCATCAAGAAGCATCGTAACGGTCCTGTAGGAAAACTAGAAATTTACTTCGATAGAGAGCGTCAGAAAATGATGAACCTTGACACCAAACACGTCCCTCCATTCGAGAACTAATCTGATATACTACTAGCAACGTGAAAAATAGAATTCTACACTTATTACTTAGCTGCGGTACTTGGTTGCGTAATTTCTTATGGCGTAGAGAAGCTCTGTATGGATTTGTCCTAATATTGGTACTAGTTGCTATGGCCTGGCAGTTAAGTATCGTGCCGACACAATCGGCCGCAGTAGAAGTGATTACATACAATAACGCCAGCGATATTAAACCTATCAGTGACAATCCTTTATACCTACCTTATAAACTGTCATCGTACGTTGGCGCGCAGATATCCGGGAGTATGCGCATAATCCGTGCGATAAGCATTATATTCTTCGGCCTTAGTGTTATGGCCCTGTATAGAATCTTGAAGCGCTGGCACAGCGACAAGGTCGCTTTGTTCGCATCAATGCTTTTTGCTACTAATGCGACTGCACTGAGTATCGGTAGGCTAGGAGCGCCATATGTGATGCTGTTTACCTGGTCGATAATCATATCTCTATTACTATGGCTACAGCATGGAAGCTCACGCCGAGTAGCGCCATTCACGCTTGCATGTGTCTGCGCCGCGTTATTCTACGTTCCAGGTGCCCCATACTTCTTTGTGTTATTAATGTTATTGTTTGGTAGGAAAATTAAATCACTATTTAGCAATATGACCAAAACTGCCTTTTACGTCAGCATAGTTGCCGTCATCGCTGTTATGACGCCGCTAATTATTACGTTCACTCAAGATATTGAAATCTTAAAGCAGTGGCTATTTATCCCTGAAACGATTGATCTTGCATCAATACCTCGTAATGTCTTGAGGGTTCCATCTGCATTCATTTACAGAGCTCCAATAGACCCAGTTGTCACTATTGGAAGGTTGCCTATTCTAGACGTAGCAACTGGCGGACTATTCCTATTAGGCCTATATGCCTACCAGAAACACATCAAACTAGAAAGAACCAAAATCATGCTCCTGACAGCTCTATTAAGTATCATCATTGGATCGCTAGGGCAGGTAATGATCGCGATTATACTAGTTCTGCCATTTGTATACGCAGTAGTAGCAGCCGGTATTAGCTACCTACTTGAACAGTGGTACGCGATATTCCCAAAGAATCCGTTTGCCAGAAGTTTTGGACTGTTAATAATATCTATCGTTGTAATGGCTAGTTCGTACTACCAGCTTACAAGATTCCTAGTAGTATGGCCGCAAACACCAGAAACACGAGCAGTTTATGACCAGCCTCGTCTGGTACAATAATACTAACTACAATAAGGAGTAATCGATGAGTAAGTTTGACCAAGCTAAGATGCTAATGAAAATGCGCAAAGTACAAAAAGAACTTCAAAAAGAAATTGTAACTGCAGAGGCAGGTGACGGTGCGGTAACTGTAGAAGTAAACGGAGAAATGAAGATAAAAAACGTGACTATAGATCCAGAAGCAGTCGATCTTGATGATATTGGACAGCTAGAAAACTGGGTAGAAGAGGCCGTCAAAGCAGCAATTGCAGAGAGCCAAAAAATGGCAGCAGAAAAAATGCAGCCAATGATGGGCGGCCTAGGGAACTTAGGGCTCTAGCTAGCAACAACTTACAAGAATGATCGTATGAGTAAAATCCCTAAAGCACTTGAGGAACTTA
>JBLFWT010000034.1:0-8233 GCA_047611885.1 Saccharimonadales bacterium (SeqCode)
CTCCAGATAGTATCACTTTAGAAATAAAGACCGGGACTACAGCTAGTGAAATAGGTATTTTGCTCGAACAGAATAAGATTATAAAATCGTCGCTAGCCTTCGATTTTTATACACGAGTCAATAACAACAGATCTGATTTGCAGGCAGGTATATATGAATTTAGGCCGTCGCAGTCCGTCCAGGAAATCGTTAGAAAGCTCATAGTCGGCGACATAGCATCTGACCTGGTTACTATTCTGCCTGGACAGCGGTTAGACCAAATAGTTTCATCGTTCACCGATTTGGGGTACACACCTGGCGAGATAAACGAGGCTTTCGATCCGTCTAACTATAAAGACCATCCTATATTGGCTAGTAAGCCTGCGTCTAGCACTCTTGAGGGCTACATATTCCCTGAGAGCTTTCAGAGAACATCAGCCACGACTCTAGAAGATATAATCGGTGCGGCGCTAGACCAGACTGCAGATGCAATATCTGCTGACATTATAGCCGCGTTGAATAACCAGGGGCTGTCAGTCCACGATGCAGTAATTATCGCATCGATAGTAGAGAGGGAGGTAGACAATATTGACGATATGCCAGTGGTTGCTCAGGTATTCCTGAAGAGGTACAGTGAAGGAATTAGACTAGGTAGCGACATAACAGCTATATACGGCGCAGAAACAAACGGCTTAGAGCTTTCGGTGTTCGCAGATACTCCATACAACACTAGGCTCTACGAAGGATTACCCCCTGGTCCAGTCAGCAACATTAGCCGTGACGCGATTCGTTCTGTTGCATTCCCTTCGAACTCTAATTATCTGTATTTTGTAGCTGGTGACGACGGTGTTACATACTTCTCCAGAACACTTGCTGAACACGAATCACTTACTAGACAGCATTGCATAGAACTGTGTGCTCTTTATTGACAGGTCTGACCCTAGGCTGTTATACTCTACCCCTGTAGTATCATACAAATACTATCCGTATACTGACATTAAGATTAAGATATCAAATACTCACAATAGCCCATAAAGCTATTGTGAAAATATAAATTCTAACCCCAGTAACGGCAGATCACTTATAGAACAAGAAGCATGTGGTCTAGGAGAAAATTATTCGCTCGTCAATTGAATCAACAGATAGCACGGCAACGCCGATAGTTAAAAATATTAACTCAGCTGCGCATGCGGCAAGCAGAAAAATGAAAAGACGCCTTTTCAGAAGCAAGAAAAGGCTAGTCCGGAACGGGTTAGTTATAGCTAATATTGCTCTATTTATTGGGGTTGCAGGGTTTATACTTGCTGTACGACCTAGCTCACAATCTGAAGGTTCTCCCGTGCTTTCAACAGCAATAGACGAAGACATCGCAGACCCGCTAGATGCACTATCTAGTAATTCCATAGCCCTAAACATTTCGCTAATGGCAGATTTACCGCAGTCAGCTGCAGTGGTTCATAACGTAGATGCTGAAACGCTGAAGGCCGAGATTGTTTCATCTGATACAAAAGTGATTGCTAAGCCACAAATTATAACTACTGAAATTAAAACCGTCAGAGATATTCTAGACTACATAGTAATCGAAGGCGACACCGTGACTTCGATCGCAGATAAGTACAATATCCAGAAAAACTCACTGAAATGGTCCAATGACATTGGCGGTGATGCGCTGTCTGTAGGTGATTCACTGGTTATACCTCCTATAGACGGGATAGTATACACAGTAGAAGAGTCTGACACTGTAAGCTCAATTGCCGACGACTATAACGCTACAGAAGCCAGGATTATTGCCTTTAACGATATTGAGCTGTCCGGATTAGTAGCCGGATCGAAAATAGTAGTTCCTGGCGGTGAAGTGGCACCTGATCCAGTATTCTCCAATATCAATTACGCATTTGCTGCGTCATATGGAGGAAACGGATACGCTCCTGGCAACTGTACATGGCATACAGCCAACCGTAGAGCAGCAGTTGGCAGGACTATCCCAAATAACCTAGGGAATGCCGCTACATGGGCCTACAGAGCGCGGGCAGCCGGTGTCCCAACAGGAAACATCCCAGCGCAATACGCTGCAGTTCAGACGTCAACTGGTGGCTATGGTCATGTTGGATTCGTTGAAGAGGTGTTCCCTGACGGCAGCATGAGAATGAGCGAAATGAACTATAACTGGCGACTATACGCACTAAGAGACAGAATTGTACCGGCGGCAGAAGCTGCAACCTATAACTACATCTACTAGTCGTAAACTCCTTGAGAGGGAATGACTTTCCCTCTCAACGCGCAGGGTTTGGATGCCAAACTCTGGCTGCTCTCCCTTCGGATTCTGAATTTCTTTATGGCGGAATAAATCCGACCATCAGAAATAATTATCCTGAACTGGGATAGCCTGATTGTGACTGCACAATATAAGTAGGCTTGGATGGCTTCGTAACTTCTTTCAGGGGCTCTACAGAAGCTTGACAAAAAGCATAAGCTCTGCTATACTCTGCCCTTGTAGTAGCTATATAGCCACTACCGCTAAGCTGGACACGGTAAAAGATCAAGTAACACCAGTAAAGCGTAGGCACCAATACTAGATAATGAAGACCGGTGCCAGGAGTTAATATTAGAAATCAACTAGACTCAGTAGGCGATAATACATCGCCGATGGTATCAAATGTTAGTACTGCAGCTGCTGCAGCTAACAAGAGAATGAAAAGACGTATCTTTAAAAGCAAGAAACGTCTGGTTCGAAATGCGCTAGTTATTACTAATGCCACATTGTTGATGGCCATAGGGGCGTTTATTTTTATATCACGACCATCCGACATCCCTGTAGGAAGCCCTCAACTGTCAGTTTCATCTGATAAGGACGTAGCTGATCCTCTGGATTCATTGTCTAGCGCAGACATAGCCGTCAATATAGCCCAATTGACTAGGATGGACGAAATAACTGCAGTTGCAAACAATGCAGATACTATCAATTCTCAGTTAGATATAGTTTCTGCCGATTCACAGGTAGTCGCTAAGCCTCAGATTATTACTACCGATGTAGTATCCGTTAGCGACGTGCAAACATATGTATCAGTAGAGGGCGACACCGTGACAAAAATAGCTGAGAAGTTTGGTGTGTCAAAGGGTTCAATCAGGTGGTCAAACGATCTGTCAGGGGATGCAATTGCAGCAGGTACCACACTAGATATTCCACCAGTAGATGGCCTTATCTACACCGTTAAAGACGGCGATACGGCAGCAAGCGTAGCGCGTAAGTACTCCGCTGACGAACAAAAGATTGTCGCCTTCAATGACGCCGAAATTACCGGACTAGTAGCAGGGGATCAGATAGTTATTCCAGACGGCGCAGCCCCATCACTGATCTCTAATAGTATTCCTAACTATACCGGTTTCCGCCACGGTGGTAACAACCCCGTATATGGATATAACGGCTATGACTATGGATACTGTACCTGGTATTCCTCTCATAGACGCGCCGAGGTAGGCAAGCCTATCCCTGCTAACCTAGGAAATGCCAGTACTTGGAAAGTCCTATCTCAGCGAGCCGGAATACCAGTCAGTAATACGCCTCATAAATATGCAGTAATCTGGACTCCGCCAAGGGATTACTACGGACACGTCGGGTTTGTCGAAGAAGTTTACCCAAATGGCAGTATTCGTGTCAGCGAAATGAACGTTCGTGGCTGGGGTGTTCGGTCGGAGAAGGTGCTTACCGCGGCACAGGCCTCCAGTTACTCCTACATCTACTAGTAAGCATGCACCACATTTCCTGCTGATGAGCAGAGCTCACCACTCTGAAATGTTTATGGCACCTAGCAAATTTTTTGATCAAAATGCTCGCTTCACCGTATTTTAGATACGGCTCGCTGCGCTTTTCATCAAGAAAATTCGCTATGCACTCATATGCAAGCCTACTAGCTTCGCCCCAAATACATCTCAATAATGGAATGTGAAATGCTATTGGCCGCAGACATTAGCCCTGAGACAAGCGGGATTGTAGTACCATCTGCCAGAAAAGTCCAAGAAGTAATGGCGATAACTTTACAGGAAAATCCAGACATGATCCTAGATACATACTTATATAACAGATACGTGATGGAAACTGTTAAAGAAATGGTAATGGCAGGCAGTGCTCTTAGCAGGAAAGTCCATGCACTAATCACGAGCCAACAGGCTCAGCTGCAATAAGCGTCCTCCTAAACTAGTATTAACAGGGGTTTTAAGGTATAATAGTCTGATATGTTTGTAGATATTGCAAAAGTTGTGGTTAAGGCTGGTGACGGTGGTGGCGGAATCGTTAGTTTTCGGCGTGATCGTACTCAGTCTAAGGGCGGCCCAGATGGCGGCGACGGTGGTAATGGCGGCGATGTCGTTTTTGTAGGAAGCTTTAACCAGAACACACTTGCGAATTTCAGGTTCAACAAAGAACTAAAGGCAGCTGACGGTAGCAACGGTGCTAACTCTGATCGTCACGGTAGAAGTGGCAAAAAACTAGAAGTTCACGTACCTGTAGGAACACAAGTGTCTATGAACGGTAATGTGATAGCTGATTTCACAGAAGATGGTCAGACAGAAACTATGGCTACGGGTGGACGAGGAGGGTTCGGTAACGCTCACTTCACATCTAGCGTTCGCCAGGCCCCAAAATTAGCAGAAAAGGGCGACACAGGTGAGTTAATAGAGCTGGATCTAGAGCTTAAGATTATCGCTGATGTTGGTCTAGTCGGGCTGCCTAATGCCGGTAAAAGCACACTGCTGGCTAGTGTTAGTAGCGCCAGACCTAAAATAGCAAATTATCCATTTACTACCCTTAACCCACACCTAGGTGTTGTTCGGGTGGACAAAGGCGATGAGTTACTTATAGCTGATATTCCTGGGCTTATCGAAGGTGCTAGTGATGGTAAAGGCCTAGGGGACGAGTTCCTGCGTCATGTTGAGCGTACACAGGTATTGCTACACATGATAGATGGTTATTCCGATGACATGGTCAGAGATTACACTACGATACAAAACGAGCTTAAAAACTACAAGATCGACCTATCTACAAAACCGCAATTGTTAGCAATTACTAAGGTAGAAGGCCTAGATGAAGATATTATCGAAGATCAGGTAAAAACTCTTAAAAAAGCGGCTAAAAAAACTACTATTTTCCCAATATCCTCACTTTCCAGCAAGGGTATGAAGCCGTTACTTTATGAGTTAAGCAAATTAGTTCGACAGGAACGTAAAATCGCTGAAGAAACTGAAGAAGATGACGGTCTACCTGTAATTAGAGCTGTTCCAGATGAAGACTCGTGGGAAATCGAGCAGAAAAAGACATTTGTAGTTGTTCGAGGCAAAAAAATCGAACGTTTTGCCAGCCGAACAGACTTTGGAAGCGAAGATGGAGTAAGAAGACTGCGAGACATCATGCGTAAAATGTCTATAATGCGTACTCTCGAAAAACGCAAGATCGAGCACGAGACGAAGGTATACTTTGGAGAAAATAGAGAAGATTACTTAGAATATTAGGAGTATTCTAGATTGGGGATAGAGGATTGATGGTTGAGGGTAGTAAAGACCAAGTTCAGTCGGTCATATGTGTTATTTCTAGCCTGAAAGACAACTTCATGGCTGCAATAGTAGCAGCTCAGCAGGAGGCACTTTTACGTCAATTGCCAATGTGCGTGGTGTTTTGTATCGCTGAATCAGTGGATAAGAAGGGCATTAAAGCTCATTTAGAGACTCTAGAAATAGAATTGGCTCAGTCTTTCATACCATTGATGGTCCTAAACGGGGGTAAATCTATAGTTATGCCAGCTGTAGTCCATCATTTGAAACCACACAAGGTATACGACTCTAACTTAGACTATGGAGCGATTAAGCATAGTCTTGTTTCGCACCCTGTTCAGTGGCCAGGAACGATTATAGACGTTAATTCTGTAATAGAGAATGACCTAAAGTGCTAAGCTGTATATACAATATATATGCTTAGTTATTATTTTTACGACCTAGAGACATCCAGTGGAAGCCCTCATACCGGGCGGATTATGCAGTTTGCCGGTCAACGCACGGATCAAAACCTAAAGCCGATAGGGGAACCAGACAACATCCTAGTCAAACTAGCAGACGATATAATCCCAGAGCCTGATGCAATCTTGGTGCATGGGATCACTCCTCAAAAGACGCTTGATGAAGGCCTGAGTGAAGCAGAATTCGCTAAATTCTTTCTAGAGTCCGTTGCGACAGTAGGCACTGTATTTGTGGGGTTTAATAACATAAGGTTCGATGATGAGTTTACTCGGCGTATTTGCTACAGAACGTTCAATGACCCGTATCAGTGGCACTGGAAAGACGGTAGAGGCAGATGGGATCTATTAGACCCAATCCGCATGATGCGCGCCCTAAGACCCGAAGGGATGAACTGGCCTATGCTGAAGGACAAGCCAAGTGTAAAACTCGAGCTAATGGCTAAAGAAAACGGGCTAACGCACGAAAATGCTCATGACGCTCTCAGTGATGTAGTGGCGCTAATAGAGCTCTCTCAGAAGTTTAGGTCTGCTCAGCCAAAGCTATTCGACTATCTAATCAACATGAGAGATAAAAAGAAAGTGGCAGAACTAGTGCTGTCCGAGGATCCTTTTGTATACACATCCGGTATGTTGAGATCTGATCACGAAAAAACTTCAGTTGTGTTGTCGGTATTCAAGCACCCACGCCGCGACTCCGCAGTGGTTTACGATCTTAGAGAAGATCCAACTAAATGGCTCGATAAATCCGTCAAAGACCTGGTAAAGCATTGGACTGTGAGGTATGGAGACGATACCGAGCGATTGCCTGCAAAAGTTTTACATTTTAATAAATGCCCAGCAGTGGCGCCATTAGTTGTGCTAGATAAAGAATCTCAAGATCGCATAAAAATAGACTTAGAAGTAGTAGAGAAGCACAGAGCAATCCTGGCCACTAGCCAAGAATTCGTCTCTAATCTTAAAAAGGCTCTAGACATCATAGAAAAAGAGCAGCAAACCAAGCTGCCATTAGATGATTCGGTAGATCATCAATTGTATGATGGCTTTTGGGGAGCTGGGGATCAGGCGGAACTGTTGTCGCTTAGGACTTCCAGCCCAGATGAGCTGAGCGCACTTATACCGAAGACCAAAAACAAGCGTATACAGGACATGATTCCGCTATACAAGGCACGTAACTTTCCGAGAAATCTTTCTCCTGACGAAAAATCCGCCTGGGAGCAGCATAGAACAAAGAGCTTAATCGGTGATGGAGCAAAAGGTGCGTTTGCCCGCTACTCTAAGCGCATGCAAGAGATCCCTAAGGAAAGAAAACTAACTAAGAATGAAGAATATCTGCTGACTGAACTACAGTTGTATGTCGAGTCTATACTGCCGGTACCTGAAGAATAAACTATCTTTTTCCGGTGCGCCTAAGCTGTTTGTCTAACCAAGCTAGACGGTTGCGGTTCATCATGAAAACTGTAGTGGAACCTGCCATTACACCATAGCTTAAAGCTACTAACACCCAATGCTCTACGACAAAGTTCATCAATGTACCTGTTATAAGTAGCAATACAGCAACCAGGTCCCACGCCCGTTGTGCCCAGAGTTTTTCTGGGAATATCATTCCACGCAGTGATTCACTGTGCTTTTTGACGTAATTAACGGCATCATCTGCCCAGTCGTGGTTGACAGCCAAGAGCCCAAATCCAGCGATTAACAGAGGAATCCCTCCTGGTCCAGGCAGTGGTCCTAGTATAGGGACTAGTATTAGCAAGAACACACCTGCTAAATCGGTAGCAATAACTTTCCATAGAGGATTTTTGTTACTTTTTCTTGCCATATGAAATATATTATACGCTACTGCTTTGGATTAGTAACTCTACTTGTTAATATAGAGTAAAATATAGGAGAGTAAATTTTATGAGTCGTAGAATACAACATAGATCAAGATCGCTACTGAGGGCAGACCAAGAAACTAGAGGAGGCAAAGTCCTAAAAGCTTTCAGACAAGTAGATCAAGAGGATGCTTCAGCGATAGGTGGAGTACTAGCAGAGCTAGCTAGGAGTGGAGATATTCCACCTTTGAAAATAGCAAATGGACTGAAAGCTTTTGTTATAGATCCGAGAATCCTGAATAGAGAATTCAACAAGGGACTGTCTGCAGGTGTTCAGCTAGGTAGGTTGAGTGTAAAAGTTGAAAATGCCGAGAATATCAGTGACGAAGGCTTCCCGGTACATTTTGGAGATGCAAGCATACTAAGAGGGAAACG
>JBLFWT010000035.1:0-8197 GCA_047611885.1 Saccharimonadales bacterium (SeqCode)
AGGTGATAGTTCTGAGTACTTTTTTGTAGCTCGTCAGAAGTGTTAGTGCCCAAGCGGTTCAGCCATAGTCGCCATTTACGTATAAGTTCAGCATCTATCTCATCAATAGTAATGTCACCGGCAAAATCTATCAGTCTAGTTAAATAGTGGTCGTAGTTCTGAATAGTTTTTTGAGATCGGTTCTGTTCGATTTCTAGATATTCTAGAAAGTCCGTCTTGAGTTTCGAAAACAATTTTTTGTTAGGCATAAGTATAGTGTACATTAGCAACCTACATTTTACGACGTGCATAGATCTAGTTCTGTTTGGTTATCACGTCGTCTAGTTCATATCCGTCGACCCACATATTATACGCTATAGCGTATAATATGTGGGTAAGGGCGATGACTATTAGTGAATTGAATAGGGCATAGGTGTTAATAAGATAACTTGTTTGCTATAATTGATCCAAACATATAAATAAAACGATAGGAAAAAGATGGAACGAACACTAATTATTCTGAAACCAGACGCATTACAAAGAGGGATGAGCGGAGATATTCTGTCTAGATTCGAACGAAAAGGCCTTAAGATAATTGGTATCAAGATGATGAACGTAGACAGCGCACTACTGCAAGCGCACTATGCACACATCGTAGATAAGCCATTCTATGCAGATGTTGAAAAATTTATGAAAAGCTCTCCTGTAATAGCAGTCGCGCTAGAAGGCAGAGAGTGTATAGATTCTATCCGAATTATAGTCGGCGCAACTGATCCTAAGAAGGCTGATGCAGGCACAATTAGGGGTGACATGGCTATGGCCACCGGACGCAACTTAGTACACGCATCTGATTCAGTAGAAAATGGCCAATCAGAAGTAGCTAGATTCTTCGGTGATGATGAGTTGTTTGACTACGACAAGTCAGAGTACCTGCACGTATACGAATCCTAGAGATTAACTTTATAAGACAGCAACAATAAAAAAGCTCAGCTGACGCTGAGTTTTTTTGTTGGTGACCCGGGAAGGAGTACTAAGAGTATAAAACGCCCGTTTTGCTGCTGTGCAGCGGGGTTTTATCGAACCTTTACGGTTCCGTCTGCTGCGCAGACATCCAAATTAAAAAGCCCCATAATATGGGACTCTTTAATTTGGTGACCCGGGAAGGAGTCGAACCTTCAACCTTCTCCTTAGGACGGAGCTGCTCTATCCATTGAGCTACCAGGCCACTGTATATATATTTTACCAACTAAAGGTTCGACATCCTAGGAGTCTGACACGGTCATACTCATAATAAATTATGAATCTGCCGTCCCCACACCTCGCATCGGGCGTTAATACGCGCCGGTGCTCCGGTCTTGCAAAATGCCGAATGGCATTTATCACCTTCAACCTTCTCCTTGAGGTCCGGAGCTCCATATTCCATTGAGCTACCAGGCCTCATGCATGACAAGTATATGCTATAGGCACTAATCTGTCGACTATCTGTTAAAATGTGCTTATGGCAAACACATCTTTTAAAGGACAATACGAAGGCGAGGAAGTGTTATTAGTATTCCGCAAGCACCCTGTCGTGATGCGCAAAGGGCTCATCATTTTCATGTTCGCTATACTGCTCGGAACCGTACCGTCATTCATTAATCCAGAGCTTAGCTACTTCTACGCGGGTATAGGCGGCGGATTCTTACTTGGATCTTTATTAGCTCTGCCGTCATGGGTCTACTGGTATTTTAGCGTCTATATAGTTACCGACCAGAGACTAATTCAGATATCCCAGAAAGGATTCTTTAACCGTAAGGTCGTTGATCTAGCCATTAACCAGATACAAATGGTCAATTACGAAGTAGCTGGAGTGCAAGAAACTCTACTAGGTTTTGGTACAATAAACGTACAGACATTTGTCGGTGACTTGGTTATACATGACGTCCACAAGCCAGCCCATATTCAACACGAGCTACTAGGGTTGCTCAGGGCAAGGGGAATTGCGATACATAACCCAGATGAACCAAGCGGACCTGAAGAACAGAATCAAGATAAGGAAACATGAAGAAAAAGATACAAAACCTACGCAAGAAACAGATCGAGCGTAAAGAAGAAAAAGAAGATGCAGCTATTCCTAGAATTACTAGTGATAACGTAGCCGAGCACAGAGAAGACGTAATATCTGGTGCTAGAAAATATATTTACCCTTTACAGCATTCAAAACACAGGATAGTTATACTTACCACTAGCCTATTTTTGGCTGCAATCCTGATTTTCTCAGTAGTATCGGTGTTGTTTTTGTATAAGTTTCAGAGCACTTCTGGTTTCATGTATAAAGTCACTAGGGTTGTTCCGTTTCCTATTGCTAGAACAGGCGGCACATTCATAGCGTACGAAAACTACCTCTTTGAGCTAGGTCACTATATCCATTATTATGAAAATCAGCAGCAGCTTAGCTTTGAAACCGAAGCTGGAGCAGCCCAGCTAGAGAGTTATAAAGAACGTGCAGTAAACAAGATAGTGAACGATGCATACATAAAGCTAATAGCGGAAGAGAAGGGCGTTTCTGTAGACGATTCAGAGATAGACGAACAGATTAGAATCGCAAGGGAACAAAATAGACTAGGAAGTGATGATGGAGTGTTCGAGGATGTGCTAAAAGAGTTCTGGAACTGGTCGGTTGTAGACTTCAGACGAAGTCTAAAGAATGAGGTACTAGAACAGAAAGTACTTCGTGAGTTAGATCCAGATACGGAGCAGCGAGCAGTAGAAGTACTGGGTAGATTAGCGGCAGGCGAAGATTTTGTAGCTCTTGCTGCAGAGCTTTCTGACGACCTACCAACCAAGGCTTCGGGCGGAGAATTTGGTCTAGTAAACAAGTCTAATAGGAACGTATCGCAACAGACAGTGGATACTTTGTTTAAGCTATCGGACGGCGAAACGTCCGGCGTGACATTGGTGCCATACGGAACAGGCTATGCGTTAGCTGTGATCAAAAACCTAGAGACAAAGGACGACGAACGACGAGGTGCTCACATAATTCTGCAGCTGAAAGATATTGACTCGATCCTAAATGATCGTAAAGACCAACAACCATATCGTCTATACGTCGAACCTGTGTAGATAACGAAAAGAATCCCAGACAAAACGTACTATATTTAGGTCGACTTATTTACCTGCGGAATGGCCAGAATCTTGGCGGCGGGGCAGTGGACTAGAATACTAGGAGCGCTTTAGACCAATCTTGGCCATTACGTAACAAGCTACCTCATCATAGCGTTTTGTCCTTAGTCCCTCGTCTTCCATGTTTGGAACGGGTGTGATGCTAAAGGCCGAAGTATCCATTATATGACCCATAGGGAAGTTACCCTCGTTCGCTAGGTCTCTTTCCATATCAGCTATGCACTCGTCAATGGTTTTAAACCTTCTGTCTTCTATCCTATCTCTTCGCATTACTCTAGCTGCTGCGATCCTAATATCCGAGGATAGCCAAACCATAGTGGAGTTTGTTGACCCTGCTAGATGGGCCGCGTCTGGCATTGTTCTAACTCCGTTTAATACAAAGTTCGATCCAGATTTTTCAGCAGCTTCCAATGCCACTCTAGCAAGGGTTTCTGGTCCGTTCGTAGCACAGTAATCTATCCAAAAGGGGATGAAGGCTTCTCTAGTATTTTCCGCAGGCGTGAATCCCTGCTCTCTAGCTGTGGCGCGCACTAGTGTGCCGACATGTAATTCTTGTACTCCTAGTATTTCTAGTGACGCGACGAGCTGGTCTTTGCCTGCTCCTGGCATAGCGCCTAAACCGATAACATGCCCTTTACTCATATATTGATACTATATGAGTAACCTATCTACTTGCAAGCATAAGAAATTAGACCCATTTTTCAATGAGTCCGACCGGATTGCGCTACGCTTTTTGGGCTTGCTTGCAAACTGAAAATACTTTAGATGCTAAAGTGCTTTCTTTTGCTTCACTGCGCCACACGACCCGGCCCACTCGGTAGAACCTCGCTCTTCGCCGGCTCGAATCCGGATCGAGGCAGCCAAACAAAAAAACCATCTCTATGGATGGTTTCTATGTTTGGCGGGCCCGACCGGATTGCGCTTTGCTTGCACGGGAATTAATTTCTTAAAAACTAAGAGGTAGCTTTACGAAATTATTCCCTGTAGACCCGGCGCCGCCAAGGCGGCTGACCGGTTCAAGATCCGATCGGAACAGTCAAATTAAAAAACCATCCGTTGGATGGTTACCGGATTAGCGGGCTAAAGCCCTTCTTTCACTTACTTGAAAAGAAAATACCGTCGGACGGTGCTTTCTTTTCTGCACTGCGTTTCGCGACCGGCGCTCGCATGCGCGAGCAACCGCCGGTTCGAATCACGAGTCAGAGACTCGACCAACTAAAAAGACCCACATAGGATGTGAGTCATTTTAGTTGGCGGGCCCGACCGGATTTGAACCGGCGATCTCCTCCGTGACAGGGAGGCATGTTAACCACTACACCACGAGCCCGTATTAAATCGTGAGATTTTGAAATCAACTTGGGGTATATTAGCAGTATTTAGTGCTTTTGACAAGTGTTAGGGCTTAGTCTTGTTGGAAAATCAGACCAACTAAGATATAGTTAACTGAAAGGTTAACTATTATGAACTGCACACAAGAAGAACTAGACGAAATATTTGAAGCTTTGGCTAATGACCATAGGCGCAACATTATATATACCCTTGGGCTGCAGCCGAGGTCTATTAGCCAGTTAGCAGAGCAGGAGGGGCTGTCGTTTCCTGCAATGTATAAGCATATAAAGATACTGGAGACTACTCAGCTAATACAGCGTAAAAAGAGCGGTAGAACTAACTTTCTTGCACTGAACAAGAACAGACTACAGATCGTGCAGGAATGGCTAGCTCAATACCATACGCATTGGGGTAATCAGGAAGAGACACTGGAGAACTACGTAGCCAGTATAAGAAAAGCGGATAGTACAATAGCAACTAAGAAGTGAGGATAGTAAATATGAAAAAGTTTATATTTGTGTATTATAACGGCGGTGATCCATCAAAAACTTCCAAAGAAGATATGGACCAGATAATGGCTGATTGGGGTAAGTGGTATGAAGGTATGGGAAGCGCAGTCGTAGATGGCGGAAATCCATTTGCAACCGGCGGACAAGAAGTTACATCAGCTGGGTCTGAAGATATCGGTGGGGCAGAAAACTGGCATTCTAGCGGATATACAATTGTGAATGCAGAAAGCATGGAAGCGGCAGTTGAGATGGCTAAGGCTAATCCTATGCACAAGCATACTGATGGCAAAGCAGTAGTACGAGTCTACGAAGCATTACCTATGTAGGATCCTATGAGAGGAGGTGACTCCTCCTTTCACCTTTTATAAATGAGTAGAGTAAATAATCTCTTTATACTGGTAGCTAACTCCTATATACTGAATATCAACGTATGCATATACCAAAAAGCTATTTTCATGACCGCTCCGTATTGGCCCTACTAGGGTTGAACGGCGCTTTGTTTGTCCTGACTGTGTCTAACGTTCTGTTGAACGTAGATAACGACCTAAACAGTGTCAGCATAGTTTCATACCGATCAAGCAGAGCGTTTCAGGGTACAGGTGCCACTAGCGAGCTTTATCAGTTCGCTATATTCGCGCTAATAGTCACTGTAATGTCCACATTCTTAAGCGTAAAACTATATAACCACCGAAGGCACTTGGCAGTAAGTATCATAGGGCTCAACGTAGTTAGCCTGTTGCTGTGCCTAGTAGTATTTAATGCGCTTACAAGAACGCTGTAAACAGATGAAGTTTCCTTACGAAATACCTCTGCAAAAAGAAAAAGACAGTAAATATAGGTTTTTCGAGATTCTTCCTGGCACGCTAAGCTGGTCTATATTATTCCTACCGATTACTCTAGCACTTGTGAATGTAGGCTTGGCCGCTACTTTCATGATTGGCTACTTACTACTATGGTTTGTTAAGGCCGTTGCACTTAACCTACGCGCAGTGCAGGGTTACAGAGTACTTGAAGAACACCAGAAACTAGACTGGGAAGCTCTGATAAAAGACTTAGATCAGGAAGACGTAGAAGGTAAAAAGTTCCCTAAGTGGCACTATGACAACAAACGGCGACAGGCAGATAACCCAAACGGCATATTTAGCGATGAAATAGTGCACGCAGTGATAGTAGCAACCTGGAACGAAGCCAGAGAAATACTAAAGCCGACCCTGGAGTGCGTAAAAGATAGCCTTTACAACAAGAAGAAGATGATAGTCCTGTTGGCGTATGAAGACAGGGGTGGTGAAGCTGTTGAGAAGCAGGCAATGCAGTTAATGAGCGAGTATAAAAATGTATTCATGGTGTCAAAAGCCGTAAAGCACATAGACCAGCCAGATGAAGTAGTGGGCAAGGGTGGAAACATCACTGCTGCCGGGCGTGAACTTCAGAAGATAGTCGAGGAGCAAGGTATTAACCCCAGAGACGTGTTGGTTACTACTCTTGACGCAGATAACAGGCCCCATAAGTCTTATTTTGCAGGACTTTCATACGTTTATGCTGTCTGCCATGATCCGAAATACATGTCGTTCCAACCGATTCCTATGTTTACGAACAACATATGGGATGCGCCGGCACCTATGCGCGTTATTGCTACTGGAAACTCGTATTGGATGATGATCCAGGGGTTGCGCCAGCACATGCTTCGGAACTTTTCAGCGCATGCGCAGCCACTACACGCACTTATAGAAACGGACTTCTGGAGTGTGCGAACCATAGTAGAGGACGGCCACCAGTTCTGGCGAAGTTATTTTGCGTTCGACGGCAAGCACGAAGTTATTCCAATATTCTTGCCTATATATCAGGATGCAGTGTTAGCAGATGGATACCGCCGGACGCTGAAAGCTCAGTTTATCCAGCTACGTCGCTGGGCCTGGGGTGCATCAGATATAGCTTACGTCGCAAAATACGGATTTTTCCGTAAGCACAACATCCCCAAAATAGACGTTATATTTAAGTTCATGAGAGTACTTGAGGGTCATGTTAGCTGGGCGACAAGCCCGCTTATACTGGCGTTTGGGGCAATACTACCGTGGGTATTTAACCAGACAGACTTCCTCGCAAACCAGCTGCCGCAGATAGCTAGCAGGGTCCAAACCGTAGCCATGGTGGGCATATTAGTAACTCTGTTTTTAAGCTTTAAGATACTGCCACCAAAACCTCAGAGGTACAAGGCACACAGAACAGTTATGATGGTCCTTCAATGGGGTCTATTACCGCTAACTACAATCGCATATAGCTCATTCGCTGCGCTTAACTCCCAGACACGGCTAATGTTTAAACGATATATAGGTAAATTCGACGTAACAGAAAAAGCCGTAAAAACAGACACCGGAACAATCAGCTCCCACAATTAATGCTAAAAAGATAGCATTTGCTTACTAATTGTTGTATAATAAAGTTAATGAAAAATTACCTCCAAAGTAGTAATTAGCCATGGCTACTATAAGAACTGCTTGCGAAAGTCACGGCGACCTTGAATTAGCCACTAGTGATGTAGTCGCTGTAGTGTATGAATCAGTGCGGCCTGAAGACTCAATCAATCCGGGTTATAGGTTTGAATGTCCGATCGGTGGTGAAATTGTACTTAAGGATGCTGAAGATAGAACTGTCGACCTTTTAGTAGGTAGTGGGTGTCTACTAAAGGTAATAACGCTGGTGTTTGACACTGGTGTTGGTCCACCTGTTGACCATAACGAGATAATTAGTTTTTGGGAGAAAATGAATAGCACTGAGGGCGATCAAGCTTTAGAGAGACTGTGGACAGGCGAATAGGTTACCGGTTCTCATACATATCGTAGAGCTTTATAGACAGCTGCTGCGGTATGGTCGTAGGCTTTTAGTGTACCGTGTGTAACATCTATGATCGATCTAGTTGATATGACTGGCTCTTTTAGGGCTAGGAGCTTAGAAATAACGGTGTCTGTGAGGTCGCCTGCGATGTCCTCTGGGTGCTTAACATGCTTAATGGCCTCGTGGACAGATAGCAACAGTAAATCGCGTCTGAAGTGCTCTGAAGCGCCTGTGGACGATACTTTTACCCTGTGGGTAGTCGATAGGTCGTAGTTCTCCCTCGTGGTCCATATAGCTGAACATTGTTTGCATTTTCTACGTCTCCATACAAAGCTAGACGTCTTGGGGGATCTACTGTTGGTTACAGATGTGGCAGAGCTGCAGTA
>JBLFWT010000036.1:0-8178 GCA_047611885.1 Saccharimonadales bacterium (SeqCode)
TTATATTATATCAGACGTCTTAAAAAATACTACAAATAGCGCCCAACTTGGCTGCAGTGCAAAATTACATCATAATTCAATTTTCAAGTAGTTGAAAAAATATTTTCTTGGAGCGAGACATATGACAATCCGTCGAACGACAAAAAATAAATTTTACGACATCAGAATGTTGTAATTATGTGATAATTTTGTGGTGTAACAAAGGTAAGTGCTACACTACTAATAGTTAACAATAAAATAGCTGGAAGCAGGTGACCTCAAGAACTCTTGAACATTCCTGCGCTGTGCCGCAACTGTGAAGTCCGTTTCAAATAAACGGAATAAGCCAGATCTAGCGAAAACATACAATTCCCGAGCAGGAATCAGTAGAGCAAAAAAACTAAAGTAGATTTTGCCCTCTTTTCCAGCCCGGAAGAGAGGGTTATTAAATTGGCAGCAGCTGTAGAGTTCGCACCACCACTACATAGGGAAAGCAACGAGGCATATGGTCACGGTGTTGGTGAGTTGTCCGTGCTTGGATCTATAGCACTTAGTGGTGTATCTCTAGAGCTTAACCCTGTCGTCGAACACAACTTCGACAACTTTACTACAGGAACAACTGAAAACATTGCTACAGACCAAGAGTTCGGCGAAAATCTGATAGTTGAAACACCAAATAGTAGGGAAATCATAGGTGGCAAAGTGTACTCCAAGAACGGTAGATCCATGGTAGAGGTAGTGAGCGTAGGCGCAGAACATTCTGCAGCGCTTGCTGCAGAGGATCCATCCTATGCACCGCAACAGCTACGTGACGAGGGCGATGTGTTATTTGCAAAGATTGGTGACCAACTGGAGGTTGGTGAGGTGCTGCACGGCGTCAGCATGGATCCTAAAGAGCAGTTTGCTATCGATCCGAAGAAATGGGAAAGCATAGGCTACCGGAAGGGCATGGCTGTTCAGCACATCTACTATAAGCTCAACGAGACGACGATGCTGACATGGACGAATATAATTAAGCAATCGGATAAAGCTGCTATAGCCAAGATCTACACTGAGGAATTCGGCACCCATATAGATCCTAATACTCATTCCGACGTTTGGATCAGGAATCTTCATAGATCTAAGGCATCACAGAAGGATGTTATGCAGATTGGCCGTAAAACTATGGATCGGCATAAAGAGCTGACCGGATCTAATATCGACCACTACTCAACTACGGAGTTCATAACCGGCAACATGAGCCTGCTGCAAGAGTACTTCGACGGCTTTATGATACCTCTGTCTAGAGCTGTATACACTGGTAAAAACGAAGCGGTATTACAAGAACTAGCTAAGGGTGTATTGGATTCTGCCAAAGGTCTATCAGCAGAAGTGATGAGCGGACTACTGAGAGTAGGGAACAAGATATCGTTCGATCATGAAGACGCGAGATTAATGCAGTCGATGATTCGCTACGCTGTAGTAGAGGATTTGAGACAAAAACTACCAGCATTCATGCACAGGAACCAGGCCATTGAAGGCAGGCAAGTTGATAGTGGTGCAGTAAACACACACGTAGTAAGTAATGCGTACATTTTTAACCCAAGAGCACTAAATGAACTTGCTAGAGATATGGAGAGGACTCAAATGATGTCATTGAACATTAGCAGAGGGGTAGAAGCGCGTAGATCATCTGGCGGATGTTCCCAGATAGAATTTACTGACGAACTTAGTGCAATTAATTTAACTTCAGGACTGGCCAACAATATGCTTAATAGGTCAGATACACAGCAAGATCACGGAGTGGTCAACGGTAAGGATGGTAAAGGCCCACTGAAGTTTAAGTGCACTCAAGGACACGAAAACACTCGAGAAGATGGCAAGAAGCTAGAATCGATATGTAAAACTTGCAAAGAGGATGTAAGTTGCGGATCTGACGAAGAAGATAATGAGGACGCTAGCGCAAAAGTCGTGTCGCTATTTGATTTCAAGAAATCCAAACAACCAGCGAAGGCCACTTAAGATATAATAGATCGTAATGACAGTAGATAATAGAAGGATAGGAATATTTGCCGGTACGTTTGACCCTATTCATGATGGGCATATAGACATCGCACGCAGTGCTGTAGAGCACTTAGAGCTTGAAGAGCTGCTCATATTGGTTGAGGAATCTCCGTGGGGTGATAAAAGCCCAATAGATATAGCGCATAGAAAAGAGATGGTAGAGCTATCAATATCTTCAGAGGGCAAAATTAACCAGTTAGTCATGGACCAGAAGCGGTTCAACATAGATGAAACACTACCTGACTTAGAGACAAGATTTGCAGGGTGTGAACTGTATTTTATATTTGGCGGCGACATATTCATGCACATGAATGAAGACTCGTGGTCCGGACTAGAAGGGCTACTAAGGCACTATATTGTAGTGTTTGAGCGAGGAAATGTGAATGAACGCGACATATCTGAACATGCAAAAAGCCTAGGGATAGTAGCGGCAATACTGCCGAATGAAAAACTAGATCATAGCTCTACCGACGTAAGGCTAAAGCCACACAATAAAGCGATCTGGATCCCGAAATCAGTAGCTGGCTACATAGACCAAAACAGCCTTTACTAGACTAAACAAGCCAAGCAGTGAACGACCCACATATTATACTTTTGTAGCGTATAATATGTGTATTAACAGAGGTAATATACTTGACTAGGATGAGTAAAATCCTAGTCTTCAGAAGTTTCGTTGGCAAAGTGAGATTCTAAGTAGGCGATGTGCTTAGTACGGTATTTGCGGAATTCAGACTTGCTCAAACCATTCTTCCTTATGAATGAACCAATCTTTTCTGACCCTATGAAGTGTGGGAGCATTACATAACTTGCGCCAAGTTCGTATAGCTCTGATGCTTGGTCAGCACTATCTGCATGACAGATTATTACGCAGTTAGGGTTGATCTGGTTCACAGTTCGTACTAAGAACTTGTTGGTATCGTGATAGGTAACAACAGAAACTATTAGTTTAGCCTGACCTATGCCCGCTTCTTCTAAAAGCTCAAGGTCCGTCATGTCTCCATAAAGGTAAGGGGTGTTGTTGTGGATTAATGTGTCTATAACTTCTGGATCATAATCCACCACAGCGAATCGCTTGTTCAGCTTATTGAAGACTTTTATAAACTCTTGGCCACCTTTTCTGTATCCGAATAGGAGTAGGTCGTTTGACGATTTTGTTTGTCGTTCGCTCTTAGTTTTCCTTCTTTCGAACAGACTTAAGTACCGCTCAAATAGCAGATATAGCTTTTCGTCATACAGGATTATGTAGGAAGATACAGCAATAGTAATTAGCCCGACGACTGTCATTAGAGAAAGCGTAGCGTCGCTTATTTGACCTGATTTGTTAGCAAGTAGTAGGAGCACCAATGAGAACTCACTTATCTGAGCAACAGCTAGTGAGGTTTTGAAGCTCGTTTTCTTGGTGTAGCCCAATACTCCCATTATGATCATTACTATTATCGGGTTACCAATTAGTACAAATGTAGACAGCACTAGTGCTGCTGGCAAGACTTCTACTATATTACTAAGGTCCAGTTGTGAACCTAGTGTGACAAAGAATAAAACGATAAAGAAATCGCGGAGAGGTCGAAGCCTTGCTCCGGCTTCCTGTGCGAATGAGAAGTGGGCTAATGATACACCAGCAGCTAATGCTCCTACTTCTAGTGAGAATCCTGATTCCTTGAACACCGCGCCAATTCCTAATCCCCATGTGATAGAGAATAAGAATAAAAGTTCCTGTGAGCCGGCAATAGTCTTCTGCAGCGGCGGTATTACATACTTAACGAGTATATAGAGTGCACTGATGGCCATCGCTCCCTTAACAGCTAGCAAGATCAAGTCTTCAGTATTTAGCCCACCGCTTCCATTGGCACTGACAAATAGCAGAGCGAACGTAGCAATCACGTCCTGAACCAGCAAGAAGCCGGTTGCGATTTTCCCATGCAGACGAGTCTGTTCCTTTTTGTCGCTTAAAAGCTTCAGTATGATAATTGTGCTAGAGAAGGCTAACCCTATCGCAACGTACAAAGTAGCGGTGGTAGTAAGGTCTGGTTTTAACAAAGAAACCAGGAAAAATCCTATGGTGGTGGTGAATAACACCTGTCCTACGCCCGTGAAGAGCGCTACTTTACCGACCTCCTTAATAATCTTCGGGTTTAACCCTAGCCCGACCAAGAACAGTAGCAGCGCTATGCCCATGTCAGAAAATACTGTCAGCGATTCACTGTCGTGAACTAGACCTAGAATGGTAGGCCCCACTATTAGCCCGGTCAGAATATGCCCAATGATCAGCGGTTGCCTTAGTAGACGCATAATTAATGCGACAGTGGTACCGATAGCGATTATTAGACTCAACTGTTTAAAAAGTTCGTGTTCCATTGGTGTCTATTTTACAGAGATAGACAACTAAGCACAAGTTCATTGACACACAAACTCATTAATAGTAAACTATCTTTACTTCTGTGGTTTTGGGAGTGCTACTGATACGTTTAGCATTAACTTACAGAAATAAAAATTTCATTAAACAAAAATAGCGAGAGAAGGATACTAATATAGAGTGTCAGTTAATATACGTGTAGTAAATACACGTTCTAAAAAAGTACGGGTAAAGATACTGAAGTCCAAGTGGCAACAGTTTCTAACGTACTAACACAAAAAACAGGCTAACGCGGGCGCGAGTTAGCCTAACTAAATATAAAAAAAGAGGGTCTATTGCGAGAGCCCTCTTTTTTTGATGCTTAGAGTTAGTAGTCTAGTTAGTCGCGTCTTCTTCTTTAGCTTGTGGATCTTCAGCTGCAGGTTCTGAAGTTTCTGTCACTGCTTCTTCAGTAGGTGCCTCGGCCGCCTCCGCATTCTTCTCGTCTATAGCATTTTGCAGGAATGAACTAAAGGCAGTTATATTTACCCCTTGTCCTGTGTCAGGTCCGATCAAGCTGTTCAAATCTTCGATCAATACGCCGTCTAGGTAGAAGGTAGGAGTACTCTCTGCACCTAAAGTCTTACCGGCGTCTATGTCCGCATTGATGATTCCTAGTGTTTCACTGTTCCGTACATCTGCAATGTAGAGGTCTAGATCTAAGTCTAGTAACCGAGCGTACTCTTCGAAAACCCCGGATGGGTTGTTAGATATCGGAGCGCCCGTAGGGCTAGTTTGTCCAGATGAACGCCAAGTTGCCTGTCCTTCGTACAAAAGATCGTGCATTTCCCAGAACATTCCCTGATTGGATGCTGCCTGTGCTGCACGGTGTGCTGCGATAGCATTTTGGTGAATCTGTACTAATGGGAAGTGCTTGAACTCGAACCTGACCTGGTCCTTGAACGCTTCTTTAACCAGAGATACATATGGGAAGAATCCAGCACATGCCGGACATTCAAAGTCACCGTATTCTGTTAGAGTGATCACACCATTTTCTGGACCGTAAAAGTTATTAGACTCAACACCAGCTACATCGTCGCTACCACTGATTAGCATTGCTGCTGCAATGATTCCTGCTATTACTAGTACTGTAATGATAATTTGCTTCACAGATCCTCCTAAATATTCAATAATCTCAACCCCTATTCTACCTTATATGCTTAACCTTTTAGAAAAAGTAGCGAATTAACTGCTGAACAGCTATAATAGTGCTAACAAATGGGAACACCTTTATTCATCATCGCCATCGTGCTGCTGCTAGCCAGTTCAGCACTGTTTTCTGGACTTACGCTCGGCATATTGTCGCTAAATCACTACGAACTTAAGCGTAAAGCACAGCTTGGTAACAAAGCAGCCAAGATAGTCTATCCAATAAGAGAGCTAGGCCACCAGTTAATGATTACTCTGTTGATTGGTAACGTGGTTGTTAATGCAGCCATAACGGCTTTGTTGAACCAGAAGATTAATGGTTTGTTTGCTGTATTGCTCACTACTATTTTTGTAGTTATCTTTGGCGAAATTTTGCCAATGGCCTACCTTCGTAAACACGGACTGAAAGTCACAGCCAAAATGGCGCCAATTTTAAAGCAGTTCATTGCTTTGTTGTCGCCGATAGCGCGGCCTCTAGGCAAGTTATTGGACGGCTGGATGGGAGAAGAAGGTCCAAGCGTTTACTCTAAAGAAGAGCTATACAAGATACTGGAAGAGCATAGAATATCTGAGGACAGCGACATAGAAGAAGACGAAGTACAGATTGTACGTCACGCTCTGAGCTTCGGCGACAAGCAAGTAAGGGAAGTTATGACTCCTGAGCGAGTTGTTAAAACAGTGTCATCGAACGATCATATTGGTCCAATACTAATAGACGAGTTACATAAGTCTGGGTACTCTCGGTTCCCTGTATATAACGATAAAAAGGCTCAGAACTTCATCGGGACTCTGTACCTAAGAGACCTGGTAGGATTAGACAAAGAAGGTTCTGTGAAGGACCACATGCGCAAGGAAGTACTGTTTGTTCACGAGGAAGATGCCTTAGACACAACCCTGCAGCTGTTCCTGAAAACTAACCATCACATTCTGATCGTAGTAAACAGCTTTGAAGAGTTTGTAGGTGTTGTGACCATCGAAGACGTTATAGAAGAAGTCATAGGCAAGCAGATCGTTGACGAGTTCGACCAGCATACTGATCTGCGTGTAGTTGCGCGGTCCCAGGCAGCCAAAGAAAAAGAGAAACGCGAAAAAGAGAAGAAACAAAACTAAAGTTAGATGGTATAATTACCTCAGTTATGAGATTTGTTTTCGATAATAATATTCAGGTCAGCATCTAGCTTCTTTGATTGAGCTAGATTCTTGCCTATGACCTGAAGCAGATCAACACCTTATTAAACTTGAGAAACAGAGAGCAGAATAAATGAGAACTATATCGATAGACACAATCAAACAATCAGGCCAAGAAACCACAGTGCAGGGATGGGTAGCATCACGCCGTGACCACGGTGGACTAATATTCATAGATCTGCGCGACCACAAAGGTATCGTTCAGCTGACTATTACTCCAGATAGCCCAGAGATGTTTAAGATTGCTGAAGGCCTACGTGACGAATACGTAATAGAAGCAACAGGTATGGTAAAAGACCGAGCAGAAGACCTAAAGAACCCGAATATCGCAACTGGCGGCGTCGAGATCGTCGTTAGTAACATCCGTATTTTAAACAAGTCTGACGCACTGCCATTCCAGGTCAACACTACGCAGAACGTTAGTGAAGAACACAGGCTACGTTATAGATACTTAGATCTACGCGGCGACAAGATGCAAGCTAGACTGAAGCAGCGATCAGAGTTCAATAAATACATCCGTAGATACATGGAGGATTTAGAATTTACTGAAGTGGCAACTCCGGTTTTAGCCAACTCTTCACCTGAAGGAGCCAGAGACTTCGTTATTCCGTCCAGGCATCATCCTGGCCAGTTTTATGCACTACCGCAGGCACCTCAGCAGTTCAAACAGCTACTTATGGTTGGCGGAGTGGATCGCTACTACCAATTTGCTACATGTTTCCGGGACGAAGACCCTAGAGCCGACAGACTTTACGGTGATTTTTACCAACTGGATCTGGAAATGGCTTTTACAGAGCAAGGCTCAGTAGTGCTAGACACAATGGAGCCGTTGATCAAGAATTTGGTTACCGACTTTGGTGGTAAACAGCTGTTGAGTGACGATGTACCTAGGATGACATTCGAACACGCTATGGAAACTTACGGAACAGATAAACCCGATCTACGTTTCGGTATGGAGCTAATCGACTTGACCGAAGAACTGACTGGATGCGGATTTGGAGTATTCAGCGGTGCTATAGAAAAGGGCGGAGCAGTTAAGGCTATTTTAGTTAAAGATGGAGCAAAATTTAGTAGATCCTACATTGATAAGTTAACCGATATTGCTAAATCCGCGGGAGCAGGTGGTCTTCCGTATATAAAATTTACAGACGCATACAAAAACGAAAATAATGGTGAAGTTAGCCTAGTTCAATCTTCAGAAGACGCGAAAGTTTTTGGTGGACCAATAAGTAAGTTTTTTACTAGTGATGAGCTTCTTAGTGTATTTAAAAAAGTAGATTTTAACCCATACACGGATATTATACTCTTTGGTTCTGACAGCAGAGCTAAGGTAAACAAAGTCCTAGGGTCACTACGGTCACATCTAGGCGACGTATTAGAACTAAAAGACCCCAACGTAGTAGCTCTATGCTGGGTTATTGACTTCC
>JBLFWT010000037.1:0-7937 GCA_047611885.1 Saccharimonadales bacterium (SeqCode)
ATCAGACAAGGTATGTGTCTCAGGTAAGGACCCAGTACTTTTCGGTGCTGGGGATTCAGTGTTCATCGACAAGAGCGAAGAGTTTTACTGGGAGGGCAAGTTCAGTTCGTACATGGTCTGCACTCCTGCCTTCGATCCCGCACAACATGTTGAGGTTGAGTAGAAGATGCTAAAATGGAATATTTATGAGATTACTAGTGCCAACTATGTTTTGCATGGGGTTAAGTTCCGAGGTCGGATCCGAGTTTATGGTATAGATAACAATATTGATCTTCTTACGGAAAACGCTACAGACAAGGATAATTGTGTACGATTTGCCATTACTGACAACACTTATCTTGATGGGATAAAAGAGATGGTTAACGCAACAGTAAAAGGAGCAGATGTAGTGGAGGCTATGTCTGATGTAGTAAATCCGGTCTTATCAAGGCTAAAAGTTAACCTACACGAGAGATACAGGGGCGAATTATGAGGCTGCTCCTGACTTCTGCAGGAGTAAGCAATGCGTTAATTGCGGATGAACTTAAGGGGCTATGCACAGTAGAGCGCCCTAAGATCGCATATATAACTACAGCTAGAGCTGATAGTGACAAGGACGGATATTTATCTGAGCAATCTCAACTTTTATCAAAACATGGGCTTACAGACCATTCTTTAGTAGACCCGACTGCACCTGATGCTGTTTGGGATAAGATGTTTTCTGGATGTGATGTAATTATGATTGGTGGAGGCAATACGTATACGTTACTAAGCAAGTTTAAAGAATCTGGATTCGACCGATGGCTAGTGCAAAATAAGGATAACTTTGTATACGTTGGTGTATCCGCGGGATCCATCATATTTTCACCTGACGTATCCGTTGCTGAGATCGATAACGGAGACGATAATACAGTAAACCTAAAAGATACATCAGGGCTGGCTTTAATCGATTTTGAGGTTTCACCCCATACGCCAGAAGACGTATCAGTACGAGCGAATGAATATTACTCAAATACCATAGAGAACAAATTAGTCTGTTTTGATGATAATTCCGCTATTACGGTTATAGATGGTGTCGTAAAGCTTGTTGGAGAAAACAAGTTTTGGGAGTTTAATACATAGTATGAAATATGTACCGGGATCAGACACTAAGAAGGCTTTGGGTCAACATTGGCTCAAGGATGAATCAGTACTTCAGGCAATCGCTGAATCTGCAGGCATCAGCAAAGGCGACAATGTCCTAGAGGTTGGTCCAGGACTAGGAACTTTGACTGACATACTGTCCGCAGCTGAGGCGAATGTTATCGCTTTGGAATTTGATCAAGACCTGATAAAGAATCTAAAGAAGAAATTTGCTGACAGTAATGTCTCTGTTGTTGAAGGAGACATCCGCAAATACGACCTATCAACTCTACCAGCTGACTACAAAGTGGCTGCAAATATTCCTTATTACTTAACTAGCAACTTAATCCGTAAATTCGCAGATACTGACAATAAGCCGTCAGTTGCATCTCTACTAGTCCAGAAGGAGGTCGCCGAAAGGATATGTGCCGCCCCCGGACAGATGAGTATATTGAGCGTTGTTGCTCAGTTTTACTATGAATGCACTTTAGACATACCGGTTCCTGCGGAGCTATTCACTCCTCCACCAAAGGTAGACTCTCAGGTATTCGTGATGACCCGCAGGGAGTCTCCTGTTATAGACGTAGACCCTGACAAGTTCTTCTTGCTAGTGAAGGCAGGGTTTTCTGAAAAACGAAAAGCAATGCGTAACGCGCTAAGTAAAGGTCTATCTATCTCAAAGGACGAATCCGAGGATCTATTAACTAGTTCAGGGTTAGAATTTAATCTGCGTGCTCAACAACTAACTTTTTCCCAATGGGAATCACTGTATAATACTTACTATGAATCATGATAAAAAATCCCCTCAACAAAACAAGCTAGAATACGCCAAGTTAATTTCTGTATTGGCTGCCGTGTCCGCAGTAGCAGCACTATTGACTGAGTATTATGGATGGGGCCTCATGACGTATCTAGAGTCATTCATGGGAGTCTTCTTCGTGGTATTCGCCGGTTTTAAGATAGTAAATCTCAAAGAGTTCGCAACTAGCTTACGGTCATACGAAAAACTAAACAACTTGCCATTGTGGGCAGGTTATTCGTACCCATTCATACAGATATTATTTGGATCTTTCTACATTCTTGGTCACGGTAACTGGTTACTCGATGCGGCCGTATTATTGTGGTCAGCCTATAATTCATACTTAGTATATCTAACTATCAAGAACAAGGGTGATGTCCACTGTTTATGCTTAGGAAACGTTATCAAGCTCCCGTTATCCACCACTTCTCTACTAGAAGACGCCGGCATGACAGCGATGGCACTAGTTATGCTTATAATTCGATAAATGATATTATTAACATATATTAATTAGAGGGTAGCATGGACGATCAGCAACCGGCAGAAATTGTAGAAGTTAAGAAAGAGTCTAACAAAGTAAATACTAGATTACTTATGCCGATAATCCTGGTATTGATACTAGTTATTGCGGCACTAACCACGATGTTATTGATGCAAGACTCAGATACTGATTCGTCAGCAAACGAAAGTGTTTCTCAGCAAGAGACGACTGAATCTACTGATACCGCAGATACAGATTCTACGGAAACCATCGAGGCTCAAAAAGTAGAAGAAAATGTTAGTAGCTATCATGTTACGTACACGAACGCTGACCTAGGTTTCAGCTTCGACTATCCTGCAAGCTGGGGTGACGTAGTAGTAACCGATGGAATAGAGAAATCTCACCTAGTAGCTGGCGACGATAAATTATTTAGCTTTTCGAACAATCCACTAGTGACCGCAGGAGTTCGCACATCAGATTGGACACATAATGACGGTGGACATGACGGTCGACCTGCACCGGGTGTTGCGTCATTTACGGATGGAATTAGTAATGTTAAACAGTATACTGATCAAGTAAATATATACTCCGATACTGACAGCATATTTGGATATGTTCAAACATGCTACATATTCTGCTCAACCGACGGTCCAAAAACATTGTTAGCATATATTGCTGATCTTGATGCAGTTAATGTAGATGCAATAGAGTTCTACTCTTACGGTAGTGTGTTCACCGGAGACTTTACGACTAAAGATGTAGGTGGTGGTTGGGACGAGCAGAAGATCAATGCAGCTGTGCCATCAGATATATTGCCGAAAACAGATTTCAGGGTAGTAGAGATAGAAGCTGTAGCTGCGAGTATTAAAACTCTATAAAACCGACAATGCTATAATACTTAGCATGCAAAGTAACGCGAGGGATATATGCAACCGAGACTATACTGGCAAATACATAAACTAGCGTTCTTACTAGAAAAGCGTGCAGATGAGAGTCTAAAATCTCAGTTAAGCATAGGATTTGCTCAGTACAAGGTGCTAGAAGCTATTAATCAGAATATGCTAGCTAAGCAAAACGTTGTAGCAAAGCTACTAGATCAAACGGAAGCTAGTATATCTAGGCAGATCAAGATACTCCAGAAAAAAGGCCTCATAACGGTAGCCGAAGTGATGGGTAATAAGCGTGCAAAAGAATTGTCGCTAACGGTTGTAGGCGACGAAATAGTGTCTCAAGCCGAAGAGTTGCTGGATATTACACAGGCACAAATAATTGGCGGGCTTAGTTACCAAGAACAACGACTTTTCCAGGAACTTTTCCAGCGTATGTTAGATAAGGCTCGCTCAGACACAAAATGATATTGATTGACGTAAGGACACGGGAGGAGTTCGATGCTTCGCACGCTATCGGTGCGACCAACATCCCTCCGGGTTCTATTAATGACAGTAACTTGCTACCATCAAACTATGAAGTAGAAATTGGTGTGTATTGCCGCTCTGGCAGTCGTTCATCCATTGCATCAGCAGAGCTAGCAGCACTTGGCTATACGAATGTATTGAATATTGGGGGCCTGAACGATGCTATAGATCTCGTGGGAGAAGAATAGCTGAGATATAGTTTTGAAATACAAAACACCTCCAACTGGAGGTGTTTTTGAATCAAAATGGTGGAGTTGCGGAGGATTGCACTCCGGTCCATCGGTTTACTCACTAGATGACTACAAGCTTATTCTATTTGTTACGTTGCTTCCATGCAGAAAAATATTGATCCTAGTTCTGATGGATGATCGATTCAGAATTTGCTTTCTCTGAGTGAAGTGTATGGTAAATACATTCAAGTGAAGAAAAGTAAATTCTGCGCGCTCAGGCGCTGAACTAGGGATTTTTTTCTATATGGAAGCAACGAATCTTAAGCACGTACGGTCTAAATAGACAAAATACGTATGTGCAGCAATCTTAAAGTCTTAGCAATACCCTTAAGATGGCGAGGTATAGAGCGATCAGATACTATAAAGCTCTGTTCCTAATCTGATGTCAGGAACAATGAACTGCAGTCTAAATTAGGCTGCTTGTAGAGCTGGTGAAAAAGCTAGGGAAGCACGAAGTGCCTGTACCTTCTCCACAGCTGCAGTAATAGGTGTTTTTGCATCTATTGTTTTTGTCCTATAACGGTGAACAACCGGCTTGCCATGCTAGATTGTAAAGGTCCAATGTCGAAAATAACTTCAACCCCATATCATTTGCGTGTAATGATTGTACAACGCTCGCTGGTTTCAAAACTAGTTTCAAAACAGCGGTGGTTACCCAATCAAGCCGCCTCCTCTCAAAACCAAGAATCCTTTCTCGGTTTTGGTTGGCTGCAAGAACTACCCTAGCTCAAACTCAACTTATAAGTATTATATCATCAAAGCGCAAGCATTACCAGTACAATATATCTTTCATCGAATGTTAATATAAAGCTATATGAATTGTGAAGATAAAATGAGTTTTAATACAAAGCAGGAGGCCGAGACAGCAGCTGTTGTGGCTAAGCATCAGCGGGGAAGCGAGCTCAAGGTCTATAGATGCAGTAAATGTGATTTGTGGCACCTGTCGAGTGACTATACAAAGTAAAGTTACTAGTTGGCTCCTCCGGGCAAAGCAGTAATACTCCCGTTTTTCATTCGTATTGAAGAGTGACTAGCAAGATACCCTCCCAGACAGCGGGCTAAAGCCCTTTTCCGTTTGCTTGAAAAGAAAATACCATAGAGTGGTACTTTCTTTTCTGCGCTGCTCCTAGACTACTAGGAGTATAATCAGCCCGTTTTGTCGTTATGAGCGACGGGGTACTAGTGAACTGTTTTTTTTGCAAACAAAACAGTTCAGTTCAGAGCCTAGAGAACCACAAAATAAAAAACCGACCTCTAGGGTCGGGTTCTTATTTTGGTGGCTCCTCCCAGACTCGAACTGGGGACACACGGAGCTTCAATCCGATGCTCTACCAGCTGAGCTAAAGAGCCACGCAATCAACTGATTCAATAACATATTTTAACAGATGTGCACTAGTATAGAAAGTTCAAGATATAAAATCCTCACCTTCGCAACGGGAACGCGGCTGTTTTTTCCTAGTGAGCATAGTTTTATTAAGCATTAGCTTAATGTACAATTAGTGTAATGCGTAAGACAGGCGATAACAAGGGGTTTACTATCATTGAGACTGTTATCGTCTTAGCCATAGCTTCTTTGATATTGGTGGCCGTTCTTGCAGGCGTGTCTCAGCTACGTCGAAATCAGAGGAATTCAGCGCGAAAAGCAGACGTTCAGCAACTAATATTTGCTGTCAAAGAGTGCATCACACTAAATAGAAATGCTAGTAGGTGCAAGGATACCGAACGGATTAGACTTAATCCTGAATCTGCTTTTAGTATTTTTGAGGATTTTACAGTTAAGACGTTCGAAGAGGGAGGAGATTCTTCGTTGAGTTATATTGACATCCAGGAAGGCAATGCCCCTAGAGAAATCAACAACGTAATAGACAACATGCCTATTATTTGGATTGGCTTCCAATGTGACCCGGTAGGGTCCACACCTGGAGGTATAGTAGAAGGCGATAGTAAGGACGATTTCGCTATCAATTATCCACAAGAAGGGTCCGGAGGCACATGGGGTCTATATGATAATCGGAATGGTTTCTGTACGGATAGCGACTTTGAAAACTTGAAAACATAGCTGAATGAAGTTGTTACACAGGGTTATCCTTGGTTGCCCTATAACGAGTTGAAGAAATTAACTATACGGACTGATTCTTCTGGCTGTGTTTTCCAGACGTCTAATATTCGCCATCCATCCCATTTATGTCCGTTGCCTTTATGTACTACGACTTCGGTAGTGGTGTGAGAGCCGTTAATGTTCTGCCAAGCAGACACTGTATCTGCAAAAGATAACCACACGAAGTTAGGGTCGTTACTACCAAGGCCACCACTAAAGGGTACAATCTTGTCCTCGTCACCATGCGTCAGCAAGATAGGCGTGGGAAGTTTTGGCTCTAGTTGGGATGCTCTAGTGCCGATAGAGCCAGATATAGCCGCAACAGCCGCAATCTTATCTGGGTGATCTACGGCTAAGCGCTGAGCCATAAATGCGCCGTTGGAAAATCCAGTAGCATATACTTTTGCCTCAGAGTTATACTCGGCCTGTAGGTCCGCAACTAAGGCCATAATGAACCCCGTGTCATCAATCTCCTGAACGTAGCCGCTGCCACAGCAGAATCCTGAGTTCCAGCCAGTTTTTATGCCTTCTTTAACTGGTTTTGTTGCATCAGGGTAGACAACCATTGTATTGTCATCCACTACGTTATGTATGCCTGTGTAGTAGGCAATCGTGCGGCCGCTACTATTGAACCCGTGAAGTGATACAACAATTTTGTTAACTTTATTGGTAGGGACGTGCAGCCTGTATGTCCGTGTTAGGTCACCATATTCAAATTTCTGTGGGCTATTAAGTATTATCGTGCGATCCGCGACGGTAAACAAGAATAAAGATATGATCACCGCAACCGCAATGATTATAAATGCTAACGATAGTAGTATTCTCATACAACTAATGTATCACGTAGATCTATGGTCTTGCTATATATCATGTATAATTCTGGTAATGGCTAAATCTAAAAAGACTAAACTTAGTATTAAGCAGAGGGCTATATCGCTATTCACTCAGAAGCTGTCGCATGTAGGCATGAGCTTTGGTGTCTATTTCATGGTGCTGTCGTTGACCCCTTCATTGATGCCGAGAACTTGGCTGTTTCAAGGGTTAGTGTCAGGACTCAGCTTAATAAGCGGGTATGCGTTCGGTACGGGTCTTATGTGGATCTGGCGATTCTTGCACGTTAGAGAATTGAATGGCGACGTAAAGCTCTATGTTAGCAGGGCTGTACACATATTTAACGCACTTCTGTTCCTGTATATCATGGCTAAAGTAGGCGATTGGCAAAACAGAGTACGTGAACTAGTCGGTGTGGAACCTAGTAGCACAACTAATCCGTTCAGGATAGTTTTTATAGCTGTAGTTACTGCATCCATATTGCTTATTCTAGCTCGCATTATCAGGGTTTCCACCAGTAAAGTTATAAGGTTCACAGAGCGCTACGTTCCTAGACGAGTTGCAACTATAGTGGGCATTTTGATAGCGTTTTGGTTTTTCGGGACAGTGGTCAGTGGCGCGTTCCAGTCTACCGCTCTACGTCTGGCCAACAATACATTTTCGCTAGCTGATAGATCAACAAAGGACGGGTCGTTTGTGCCGTCATCAAGCCTGAGATCTGCTGGGCCAGAATCGATAGTGCAGTGGGATGATCTAGGTAAGCAGGGAAGGGAATTCGTAGGGCGAGGCCCAACGGCAGATGACATATCAGCTGTGGCGGATGGCGCTATTGATCCAATTCGCGTGTACGCAGGTCTAGCAAACGGCGAGACGCACGAAGAGCGATCTGCTGTAGTTTTGCAGGAACTTATCAGGACTAACGCCTTTGACCGTAGCAAGATGGTTATTGCAACATCAACAGGTACTGGATATCTAGATCCTG
>JBLFWT010000038.1:0-7893 GCA_047611885.1 Saccharimonadales bacterium (SeqCode)
GATACAAATACTAGATCGGTGCCCATGGCGCGAGGGTCACACCTGTTCCCATTCCGAACACAGAAGTTAAGCCTCGTAGCGGTTACTATACTGCGCAAGTGGGAAAATAGCACGGTGCCGAATTACAGTCAGAACCTCCTTTATGGGAGGTTCTTTCTTTTTGAGTGGGAATGACTTTCCCTCTCAACGCGCGGCGCACTGTCTAAAACAGATGCTCCGGCTGCTCTCCCTTCGGAAACTGAATAGATTTTCACGGAATAAATCCGCAAATAATCTATGCTTTTATGAACTGGCTGCTAGCTAGGCAAGCTATATCTGTTTACCTCCGACAAGTCGGACGGACACAGATGCTAATTCTGAACTGAGATCAGACTTATTCTCACTTAGAAATACAACATTCAGAGGTATAGCCTAAGGTAATTTACTACATTTTTGAAGTCAGTTGCCTAAGTTCTGATGGACTGAATGTCGCTAGTTCTTTGATCCCAAGGTCGTTTTTGTCTAGTATCTGGTCTATTAGCCAAACACCTACTTTATAGATTATGTATTTACGCCCTGTTTCTGGGTCGTTGAACTTATATTTTGCATAATCAAAGTCGTCATCTAGCGATAATAGCTCTTCGTAAAAAGAATTCAGATCTTCTCCTTCTCCTGGCAGAGCATAGCTTATGTCTGCATCGACTAATTCTCTTTCGAACACTACTGCCGCACCCTCCATGTATGCTTGGCTGATAGCATCAGCGTCCTCTGGGTGCCTATTGTCGAAGAATGACCATCCTTGTACAACATGAAACAATTCGTGGTACACGGTAGCTCTCAGGTATCTTAGCTGGCGTTCTTTATCTCTAAACTCAGGGTCTAGGGCAATATGTATCAGTTTAGGGTTAATCGTGGCGCCCCCAGTCCCCCAGCTGCTAACAAGATTATTGTTATCCCACACGTAAGATATGTCCATTGGTAGACCCGGTAAAATGTTACGTACTGCTACTATCCACTCCAGGACAAGGTGATCTAACTCTTTAGTAGATTCTTCAGGTATAGGTTTTGTTTGCCAGGCGCTCATACAAACAGCTTAGCACGAGATAGATAGTTAATATAGCTATACCTAAGCCTCTCAGGGATTTTTTTGATTGTTGCGTTATATCACATTTATAAATTCGTATTAGTGGTAGATTGGTAGTGTATTTTACAAATACAAAAATAAAAACAAAATTAATAGGAGATAAGCCATGCATAGGTTTATATTGACTGAACAAGAAAGAAAAAATTCGGAAGCCGAATTTACATAAGTATAGATTTTTCTAAAAATAGCACCTAGCTCATATACGATCACTAAAGCACCTGTTCTATCTCTAGTGCCTATAAAGTATCGTATTGTATTTAAGAAACGGCACGCAGATCCGTATCTATCAGGCGTTGCGCAGGAACTGACCGATGACATATCAGGCTTAGTACTAACTTTTTTAATACCATTAAAGGTGTAGGTGTTCCAAATGCCTAAAAATACTGAACACAAGCACGATCGCTATTAGGTGTGAAATATGTCACTAACTGGTAAAGATGATTGACATAAGCGTCTCATTGTGCTATTGTTAATACAGTTTCGAAAGAAGCACGCAAATAAGCGAGGGTAATGTACGTCAGGAAACTGGCATATGTACGCTCGTTTTTTGTTTGCTAAAAGAAATAATGTGGGGCATTATCAACAATAACTGTGTGGTCAGCAATGAGCACGGTAGGAGAACAAACAAATGGCAGGAACTAAAGCCGGCGGCATGAAAGCAGCTGCTAGAAACAAAGCAAAATATGGTGCAGATTTTTACGCAAAAATCGGTGCTTCAGGTGGTAAAAAGGGCACAACAGGTGGCTTTTTCGCTAACCGTGAACTAGCCCGAAAAGCTGGTGCAAAAGGTGGAAGAATCTCTCGCCGTACCAAGAAGACTGACTAGTTTCAGGCTACTTTAATTAAAATACGCCCATCACTGGGCGTTTTTTAATACGGACAAATACTTTATCTCTTGCGCGATATAATAATTCTCTCCACGATTCAGGTAAATCGGAGTTAACTCTGATTTAAATCCGATTTACGTCAATATAACAGAGATGTTTTCCAGTAGACCACCGCTATACTCAGTATAGACCAGTCGCAAACTGTAGCTATCAAATGATCAATGAGACGAACTTGTTCGTCGTCTGTATGGTCGGCAGAATCTGGCGCTACTAACTTGCCAGTTATTTCCACAGAACAGGCATTCGTATGTCTTTTGGTTTAACTGGACCCCACCAAGATCGCAGTTCGGGCACAAGCTGCGTTTATACTGCCAGTCCCTATAGCTATCCAGACAGTCTTGTACATGTTCTTCGTCGATGGCTATCTTCAGCTCTTTAGCGATACTGCCTGCTTTCTCCCATGCCCCTACCTCTAGTAGCACCAATTCGAAGTCGCTTTCATACGTCTTGTGCTTTAGTAGCCCGTGGCTTGCTTCATGCAGTAAAGTCCACAGCCCTACGTCGGTCTTGTCTCCGTCTTGATAAAACACAGTCGAGTCTTTAGGTGACCAATAGTAGGTTTTCGCTGGCTCAAACCTTAGTAGATCATTGTATTTTTCTGAAAGTGTTGCTAAAAGCTTATGCTGAAGCATCGGTGGTGGATTCTAGGTTTTGAACCGCAAGTAAATATCCACCATATATTACTGCTTCTTCTGGGTGTTGAGCTTTCCTTACATCTGGTATGCCGTTGAGCATCTTGCTGCCATATAGCTCAAGTTCGCTCATCAACTTGTCATGGAACTTATCTAGATGCGATCCTACTCCGCCGCCCATGACTATGCAATCAGGAGACAGCAGTGTAACTAAGTTAACTAGACCGATAGCTATGTTTCGCGACACTACATACCAGTCGCTCTCATCTGTTATTTCACTCGCCATTTTGCCTGTAGATGCTACGATTGCTTTGCCACTAGCGAATTCTTCCCATGACTGTATTTTGCCCTGATGTTCACACATGATTGCTTTGCCCCCTGCATCAGCGACACTATGGTCAATTTTACCGTCGACGGTAAGTCCTATTCCTATCCCGGTGCTGACTGTTATGTATAGCACTCTAGAGAACTCGTTTTTTAGGACGTCGGCTTCTGCAGCACCAGCCATTTTTGCATCATTCTCCAGATAGATTGGGCATTGTACTAGGTCAGATAGGTCGTCACTGATTGATACGTTTTCCCAGGGTAGGTTGCCAAAGTATAGTGCGACTCCGTTGTCTCGGTCGATAGTTCCTGGAAGGGCAATGGAACAGGCCCTAGGCTTAGTATCTCCAACCAACTCAGTGATCGTCGATTTCAGCTCGTCGATGAAGTCAGGGTACATTATTGGAGTCTTGAACTTCTTAGAGTTTACGACCTCTCCTTCATCAGAGAATGTCGCTACTAATACCTTTGTGCCACCTACATCTACGGCTAAAATCATGATTTATCTGAACCTCTTATCTGCACTCATTGTAGCAGAAGGACTCAGGATATCTCCACTCTTTACTTACAGGGTAGAAGCGCGTATAATTAGGTCCAAGTTTGGCGGAATAATTGTCTACGGGCTACCGCAACGATAAAGGAGGCATATTAATATATGTCAAAAGCACTAACGATGGACGAGCTATTAGCTTCGTCCGAAATTGAACAACTGAAGGCGAGCGATGTCATTGAAGGCACCGTATTGTCTGTAAAGAAGCACGAGGCCTGGATTGATCTAGGAGCTAACGGTGTTGGATTGGTCATGCGCCGAGAAATCGGATACGGGACTAATCTAGAAATTGGACTGAAAATTACAGTAAGTGTTATCGAGCCAGAGATGGATGAAGGATACGCGCTACTAAGCATGAAGCGAGCCGCTAAGGATCGTGGATGGGACGTATTAGAAGATGCGTTTGAAGCTAAAGAAACTATTGAAGTAATGCCATACGACGCCAACAGAGGTGGACTATTGATTGAAATGGAAGGAATCCGAGGATTCATGCCTGTTTCACAGCTATCTGCAGACAACTACCCAAGAGTATCTGGTGCAGACAAGGACGAAATTATGCAAAAACTAGCTAGCCTAGTGAAGAAGCCTCTAAAGGTTCGTGTTCTAGACGTAAGCCGTAAAGAAAACAAGCTTATTTTCTCTGAAAAAGAAGCTATCAAAGACGACATGCAAGCTAGATTCTCAGAACTAACAGTTGGTGACGATGTAGAAGGGATCATAACTGGAGTTATCGATTTCGGAGCATTCGTAAACGTTGACGGTATCGAAGGGCTAATCCACATTTCTGAAATTTCATGGGAACGCGTAGAAGATCCTAAGAAGTACGTTAAGACAGGCGACAAAGTCACAGCGAAGATTATCGCTATCGATAAAGATCGACTGAGCCTATCGCTGAAGCAAACCCAAGAAGACCCATGGCTAAGTGAAGTCAAGGAATTCAAAAAAGACGGTCTAGTAGAAGGACGCGTTACACGTATAACTCCTTTCGGAGCATTTGTGCAGCTATCTCCTGCAGTAGAAGCCCTAGTCCACGTATCAGAAATGAGCAACGACGAAGGTACAGATCCTGAAAAAGTATTCAACGTGAACGAAACTAAGCAGTTCAAGGTGTTAGACATAGACAAAGATGCGCGGAAAATCGCTCTTTCACTGAAGGAAGCTGCGTAGTAACGCAGACCCCTTACATCGGCTTGTCTAAGTAGACGGATACATAAAAAGCAACTAAACAAGAAAGGTACCTGGCATGGCAGTAGCTACAATCGAAATAGACGCAACTATCACTGTAGGTGATCTAGCAGAAAAGCTGTCAGTGCCAGTGACTAATCTAATAGGTGAATTGTTCAAAAACGGCATGATGATAACAGTAAACGAGAAGGTGGACTTCGATACTGCACAGATCATAGTCGGGGAGCTAGGTCTAGAAATAGAGCTAGTTCGAAAGAGTGCTGAAGACGCAGTAGTGGTAAAACGCGAAAAGTCGTCTGTAGACCCTAACGCGAAAGACCGACCTCCAGTTATAGCTGTAATGGGCCACGTTGACCATGGTAAGACTAGCTTGCTAGACAAAATCCGTGGAGGAAAAGTTGCTGCTGGTGAATCTGGCGGTATAACTCAGCACATATCTGCGTATCAGATTGATCATAAGACTAAATCAGATAGCAAAGATACGCGTAAGATTACGTTCTTAGACACACCAGGCCACGAAGCATTCGCTGCCCTTAGGGAGCACGGAGCACTACTAACGGATCTAGTTGTGATCGTAGTAGCTGCAGATGACGGGATTAAGCCTCAGACTCTTGAAGCTATTAGGTTTGCGCGTAAAGCAGGGGTCAAAATGATCGTTGCTGCAAACAAGATGGACAAAGAAGGCGCTGACGTAAACAAGCTAAAGCAACAGCTATCTGAAAACGAAATGATGCCAGAAGACTGGGGTGGAGACACTATCATCATGCCTGTGTCTGCAATGACTGGCGAGGGTATTCCTGAGCTTATAGACATGATACTGCTACTTGCTGACGTTGAAGAGCTGAAGGCTCTAGATACTGGTCCGGCCAGAGGTCTAGTCATAGAATCTCATCTAGAACAGGGAAGAGGACCTATAGCAGTCTCTTTGATCGAGCATGGTAAATTATCCAAAGGCGACTACTTAGTCGCAGGTTCAGCTTATGGAAAAGCACGAACTATCCATGACACTGACGGTAACGAAATAAAGAGCGCCGGCCCATCCACACCAGTACTAATCAGTGGATTCAAGAGCATGCCTGACTTTGGTGATATCATCGAAGTAGCTAAGACTGAAAAAGAGGCACGACGCAGAGCTGAAATCGGCGCTGCGGAAAAGAGTAAACTAGGGAAGACATCACATGTATCAGACTCAGAATTATTAAGAATTATTACTCAGAAGAATCAGCTTCAAGAATTGAACGTGTTCATTAAGGCAGACGTTCAGGGTTCACTAACATCTGTTATCGACTCACTTAAGACTCTAGGTACGGAAGAAGTCGCAGTACGCATAGTTGGTTCCGGAGTCGGGGCTGTTACGGATAGTGATATCCATATGGCTGCAACTTCTAATGCTATCTTATACGGATTCCACGTTGTTATGCCGCCTGCGTTAATGCAGCTTGCTTCAAGAGACAAGGTTAGCGTTAGAAAATATGAAGTTATCTATGAGCTACTGGACGACGCAAAAGAAGAATTGTCAGAACTGCTAGCTCCAGAAGTTATCGAACACGACCTAGGACGAATCAAGGTTAAAAAAGTATTCAAGACTACTCAGAAGGAAATTATCGCCGGCGGAGAAGTGACAATAGGTACCGTGTCTGCACCAGCTAAGGTGAAGATCACTAGAGACAAAGAAGTGATAGCAGAGATCGAAGCATCTAGACTACAGCGTGGACCCCAAGAAGTAAAAGAAGTTCAAAAAGGCGAAGAGTGTGGAGTGACATTACAAACCGGTACAAGGATTAATCTACAAGAAGGCGATAACCTCGAATTCTTTACTAGAGAGCTGATAGAACGAACTTTATAATTATTAATAAGGTATAATATAACTATGTTTAAACTAGACAATGCATTCTTAGAAGAACTTGGGCTAGGTGTCTTGCCACCCGTAGAGAAGAACAAGATGCTTGCTCATATCTACGAAACTCTTGAAATGAGAGTAGGAGTGAAGCTTGCAGAACAGATGAGCAATGAGCAGCTTGATGAATTTGAAGGCTACATAAACAGGAAAGACGAAGCAGGCGCACTAAAATGGCTAGAGTCTAACTTCCCTAATTACAAGCAAGTAGTAGCAGAAGAGCTAGAAAAGCTAAAAGGCGAGATAAGCCAAGTCGCACCACAGATTGCTGCACAGGCCCAGGCAGCAGCTCAAGCTAACCAACAGCCACTAGGGCAGGCACACACACCTCAAGTTAACCCACAGCAACAGCCAACTCAGCAGTTTCAACCACCCCAACAGCAAACTCAATTTGCTCAGACCCAACCACAACCCCAGCACCAACAACCAGACTATCTAAATCCCGTATCTCCGCGGCCGGTGCAGCAACCGCAACAACAGAATCCACCGGATCCACCGGTACATCCTTACCAACCGCCAACAATGACTATTCCAGCACCAACAACTAATTACGATAGGAAACAACCTTTATGACATTAATCAAACTTCTAATACTTATCCCTGTAGTTTCTGTTTTTAGCGTTCAGTTAGATCTATCAGCGCCAAACACGCCTCAGTTAGATTTACCAGCGCTAAACACGCTTCAGTTAGATCTACCAGAGCCAAACACGCCTCAGTTAGATCTAACAGACCTAAACACGCCTCAGTTAGATCTAACAGACCTAAACACGCCTCAGTTACCACCACTAGAGCCAAACACGCCTCAGTTACCACCACTAGAGCCAAACACGCCTCAGTTACCTCTACTACTAGAACGTGTGGTGATTTATTCTGGCAAAGCCATAACAATGGGCGCAAATACCATTATCTATGGCAACGCTAATACTCACTCTATTGAAGCCACAACGATTGGTGCTGGTTCAGAAGTAAGTGGCGACATTGTTGCTGGAGCGGCTGTAACGCTTGGTGCTGGTTCAGAAGTAAGTGGTGGCTACATTGTTGCTGGAGCGGCTGTAACGCTTGGTGCTGGTTCAGAAGTAAGTGGCGACATTGTTGCTGGAGCGGCTGTAACGCCTGGTGCTGGTTCAGAAGTAAGTGGCGACATTGTTGCTGGAGCGGCTGTAATGCCTGGTGCTTCTGCAAAGGCAGAACTGACCCAGTTGCAGGAAACGCTGTCAGAGCAAGTAGTACCCTTGCCAGAAAAACTCACTGCGACTATGCCGGAAGATAGAACTCTTTTGGCAGGCGTCTATCAT
>JBLFWT010000039.1:0-6724 GCA_047611885.1 Saccharimonadales bacterium (SeqCode)
CAAATTACTGCAGGCCTGATGAACTTAACTGCACGTGAAGCCAGCGCTACAGTAATAGCGTATGAACCGGTCTGGGCTATTGGTACCGGCGAATTCGCAAAACCAGATCAAGTGGAAGAAGCTATAGCGTACGTAAGAAGCCAAGTAGAGCATCTGTTTGGTAAAAGAACCGCTAATCACGTACGTATACTCTACGGAGGTAGTGTAGACGATCATAATGCAGAGTCCATACTGAACCTAAAGGGTTGTGACGGAGCATTAGTGGGAGGCGCAAGCTTGAACTACCACAAATTTGGTAAAATAGTAGATAAAGCATTCCGTATTCAACAAGAAAGACTGGGCTAGATTATGGCAAAAACCTCCAACAAAGTATTTGATGTCTCTAGGCCTGGCACCACTAAGCCACAAACTGGTTCTAAGCCTATGGTTGTCGGACATAAATCTATATCATCAGACCCTACCATTAAAGCAGATGTAGACGACAGTAATCCCAGAGTACTAAAAAAAGAACCGGATACTAAGATAGTAGCTAAAAAGAAGAAGAAAATAGAGCCAATCAAGCCTGAAGAAAAACCTGATGAAGCTAGTGATACTGAAGCTGCCAGTATTGAAAAGAATGCAGCCGAATCTGAGCCGGGAGTAACTATACAAAGTAAAGTCACTACGGACGAAGACTCAAAAAACTCGTCAGAAGAGAAATCCGTAGAGTCAAATCCTGAGAATACTGAGGACACCAATGACGACTCTAGTTCTACGTCCGATACGTCGGATTCAGATAAGGAATCTACGAAAGATGATAGCCCAACTCTGCCTGAAAAAGATGCAGCTGATGAGCAGATCGCTAGAGAAGAAAAGCTTGCTTCACTGATTCGCAGCAAGAAGTACAATGTGGACATAAAAGAGTCTCATGGATCAGAGTCTAGGACGTTTGCGACTACATTTATCGCTGTCTTTATTGTGGGGGCTGTGATAATAGCGTTGCTAGCAGATGCAGAGGTGTTAGACCTAGGCGTTAGCCTGCCTTTTGATTACCTTTAGAGGTAACGGTTCTTCTAGTATAAGTAGTATTTTTTACTTCTTCGAATGCGCATAAGCTTTGCTAGAATATATGGAATGGATAACTTATTAACTGGCTTGAATGACGAGCAGCGCAAAGCTGTATTAAAGACTGACGGTCCCCTGTTGATTCAAGCAGGTGCTGGTTCAGGCAAGACCAAGACTCTTACTCACCGTATTGCTCATATCATTGAACAGCAGTTAGCTTTCCCTGAGCAAATATTAGCAGTAACTTTTACTAATAAAGCCGCTAAGGAAATGCGTAGTAGGATTTGGGAGCTTATGAATGGCCAGCAGTCTTTGCTTCAGTCAGAGCCACCGCGCAGCTTTCTACCATACATGGGGACATTCCACGGTGTTTGTGTACGATTTCTACGTCAAGATGGCGAGCATATAGGTGTCCCTAAGACGTTTGTAATCTACGACGAGTCAGATAGGTTAGCCGCGGTTAAGCAAGTGTCTAAGGCCCTAATGGTAGATGAGAAAGCCTTTCCACCGCGCAGTATAGCGAATATGATTAGCAGTGCAAAAAATGATGCTATGACTCCGCGTGAGTTCGCGTCTAAGGCCAACAGCCCGGGAGCTAAGATTGCGGCTGATGTTTATCCTGGTTATCAAAAAGCATTGAAAGACGCTGGCGCACTAGATTTCGACGACCTGATCACTAAGACTCTACGACTACTTTCTACAGTAGACGAAGTACGAGAAAAGTGGCGACAACACTTTAAATACATCATGATAGATGAGTATCAAGATACAAACGGCGCACAGTATCAGCTGATTAATAAGCTGGTGAATGAGGATAGAAATATTGCCGTAGTTGGTGATGACTGGCAATGTCTCCCTGGCGACACAAAGATTGAGACCCCAAGCGGAAAGAAGAAGATCAAAGAAATTTCTAAGGGAGACATAGTAATGTCCGCGGCTGGTTACGGAAAGACCTGCGAATCAGTGGTCTCGAAAGTCAGGAACAGCAATCTGAATGGGAATTTAGTTACGGTAAAGCTAAAATCTGGATCTTCACTGAATATGACTGCTAATCATATAACTTTCGTGAGATCAAATGAAATCAAAGATAAATTCTTTGTGTATTTGATGGAATCTAAGCAAAAAGGATTTAGAATAGGTACAGCAAAGAGTACGAGAACAGATGGGAAACGTCTAGATTCAGGGCTAAGGGTACGGGCAAACCAGGAGAGGGCCGACAAAATGTGGATTCTAGGAATTTACAATTCCAAGGAAGATGCAGAAACTAACGAAGCGATATTTGCGTATAAGTACGGGATACCTATGCTGGTCTTCCATGCTTACCCAAATAGAAAAATGAATCTATCTCAATCAAATATAGATAGCGTATACAGTGCAATAGACACAAGAGATAGAGCTCATAAACTTATGAATGAATTAGATATTTCACCTGAGTATCCTCATTTTATTCCGGGTGGAGTGGTCAAGAATGAACAGAAGAGAGTCGTTATAAATAGCGTTCTGTTTGGATCAAAACGTGAGTTTTCTTTGTCAGCTCCGTGGTCAAACAGTAGATTGTCCGTAAACACATCTGACGTCAGGGATCTGAAACCCTATGCCGACAAGGGCTATAATGTCCGCTCAGCAAAGAACGGCACTCATAGGGTAGAGATACAGAGCAAAGACTACGGCGATATTGAGAAGCTGGTAGATAGTTTCAGTAGTAACGAGAACTATGTAATCGCAAGGTATAGCTACTTGACTAGCAAGAAGTTTATACAGGTGCCCGCCGCACAAGTACACACGGGAATGACGATGGCAGTATTAAAGGGCGACAAAGTCATAGAAGATATCGTAGAGAGTGTAAGCATAGAGCCTTCCCAGCAAGAGGTATTCGATTTAGACATAAAGTCTGTCCATAACTACATAGCAGAAGGCGTTGTCGTTCACAACTCGGTGTATGGGTGGCGCGGAGCAGATTTTCGGAATATTTTAAAGTTCGAAAAGGACTTTGCAGGTACGACCGTGATCAAGCTAGAGCAAAATTACAGGAGTACTAAACCAATTCTGGATGGAGCATATGCTGTCATATCTAAAAACAAGCAGCGAAGCGATAAAGAACTATGGACCGCCAAGACAGAAGGTAAGCCAATACAGGTCATATCTGTCAGTACCGAACGTGCAGAGGCCGAGACACTTGTCAGAAGAATTAAGAACAATGTAGACGGAGGAATGAGAAGGCTAAATGACTATGCTGTTCTATACCGTACAAATGCACAGAGTCGCGCCATAGAAGAGGCGTTCCTGCACTACAACGTCCCATACCGAATCGTGGGCGGACAAAGATTTTATGACCGAAAAGAGATAAAAGACATCATGTCTTATCTGAAGTTCATCTATCAACCTGCGGACATAGTTAGCTTCGAGCGTGTAGTGAACGTGCCTGCCAGAGGAATAGGGAAGGCAAGCCTACTGCGCTTCCATGAATGGCGTCTGGCGAACGACGCTTCACTTATTGATGCCCTGCAACAAGCAGATAAGATTCCTAAATTGCCACCTAAGGCAGTGAAGGGGCTTAAGGATTTGGCCGACATAGTGGTTTCGACACAAACAGTAATGGACGACTCTGCTGTAGTCGGGATAATAGATGCGCTGATACGACGAATAGACTATATTGATTACTTAGGCGACGGTACTCCAGCGGGTGAAGCAAGGCAAGAAAACGTCAAAGAGCTTCTTGGTGTCGCGAAAGAATACAGCGAGCTAGGACTGAGCGGTTTCTTAGAGGAAGTCTCTTTGGTAAGCGATCTGGATACAGCAGATTTTGGTAGCAATGTAGTAACTCTGATGACAATGCACGCAGCAAAAGGCTTGGAATTCCCTGTAGTTTTTATGGCCGGCATGGAAGAGACTATATTCCCTCATTCAAGATCTCTATATGATCAATCAGAAATGGAAGAGGAGCGGAGGCTCTGCTACGTAGGAATGACCAGAGCAAAAGAAGAATTGTATATGCTGCATGCAGCAACAAGGATGCTCTACGGTGGGATACAGCATAATCCACCAGCTAGATTTTTGTCTGAGATCTCAGGAGAGTCTGTGCAGGAAACTTCGACAGGATTTGGGTCTAATACTGGGTATAGCTCGAGCTTCTCAGCTCAGGCAGCGGCTAGCAAGAAACCAGAAATGACCGGCTGGGCGGCAAATATAGATAGTTCGCCTAAGTCGGATGAGCCAAGATACGTACCAGATTATGAAGTAGGTGAGCAGGTAGAGCATGCATTGTTTGGTCGTGGCCGAATAGTAGACATGGAAGGCGATAATATTGCAATCAGCTTTGGTTCAAAAGGAGTGAAAAAGCTCAACGCTTCATTCGCACCAATCAAAAAGGTCTAAATAGGAGTAACTATACATTGTATAGTTACTCCGTAATTTGATCTGCTATTTGTCTCCTTATACTAAATACGAGCTCCGAAATACGATATACTAATAAACATGGGAAGATTATTATTCTACTTGCTATGGCCTCTTGTGTGGTTTTATGCCCCGCTACAAGTTCGCGTACGTGTGATTATTCAACGAAAAGGACAAGTATTGTTGGTAAAGAACTGGTTCGGGCCTCACCAATGGGAATTACCTGGTGGAGGACTTAAGTTCGGCGAATCGCTGCAAGCCGCTGCAAGCAGAGAAGTTAACGAGGAGCTGAGTATTCTTAAACCTGCAGGACACTATACTTTAATTAATAAGGAGCCGAAGATAGTTAGCAAAAACGGACTTCTTATGCGTAATGCTTATTTATCGGTCCACATAGAAGATCAGCCTATAGAAATCGTGTCATCTAGGGAAATTGTAGAGTACAAATGGTTCGATAAAGATTCTGATCAAGTTAAGACTCTGGCCAAAGTAGCCAAAATGTTATAATTAGACTTGCTCTTATTGTAACGAGCAACAGATATGACTAAGAAACAGAACAAGCTACTAAAAAAGACCAAGAAGAACGCTCATAAACGAGCTAAATTTTTGCTGCGACATCCGTTATTAATGCCAGTTACTATATTTTTTATGGTGATATTTTTTGGCCTGGGGTTATTAGTTACAGTAGGAGCCTCTACTAAAGGCGCTACAGATACCAAGATAGTCGATCTATATGTGGATGGGGAACAACAGACACTTAGCACTAGAGCGAAAACAGTAATCGATCTGATCGACAGACTAGATATCGAGCTGATTGAAGAGGACATAGTAGAGCCGGCAAGAGAGTCGGCAATCCTAGAGGACAATACCCAGATCAATATTTATCGTGCTCGACCAGTATCTGTAACAGACGGCGATAGAACTATTACCGTTCTCAGTGCTCAGCAAGCACCAAGGCTAGTTGCATCCGAAGCAGGGCTTAAACTGCTGCCGGAAGATGAAGTGTTTTTCGAAAACTCTAATGAGGGAATACTTACGTCCCTAGCTAGCGAGCAACTGTTAGTTGATAGATCTGCTGAAGTGCAGCTGAACGTTTACGGAGTGATTAGGAAATTTAGAACCACCCTAGATACAGTAGGCGAGGTATTGGCCAGTAATAACATAGTGCTTAACGAGAACGAGTCTGTTCAGCCAGCTAATCCGGACTCTTTAATTACTCCTGGAATATTAATTTCTATAAACCGACCAGGAATCCAGACATTAGCGCTAACCGAAGCTATAGAATTCAGTACTGAGTCTCGCAGCGAATCGTCACTGACAGTCGGGCAGACTAAACTGGAGCGTGCCGGCGTGAACGGTGAGAGAGCTGTTATATACGAGATTAAGAGCGACGAAGAGGGTAATGAAATATCCAGGGAAGAAATACAGATAATAACTACAATAGATCCTATCAGCGAGATAACTCTACGCGGCAGTAAACCTGCTACGCTTAGCTCTACACTGAATGTATCTGCAGATAAAATTGCACTCATGGCTGCAGCAGGCATCTCTCCGGCCGACTATGCATATGTTGACTTCATAGTGTCTCGCGAGTCCACGTGGCGTCCTGGAGCAGTAAACTCCAGTTCTGGGGCATATGGGCTATGTCAGTCGCTGCCAGCTAGTAAGATGGCCACAGCAGGTTCTGACTATCTAACTAACCCCGTAACGCAGCTACGATGGTGTTCTTCATATTCTGCTCGCTACGGGGGTTGGGCGGGGAGCTATAATGCATGGCTGGCTCAGCATTGGTGGTAGACACTTTTGAGAGGAGGTGACTCCTCCTCTCAACTCGCGGGACTGCCGATAGGATCGGACAGTTCCGGTTGCTCTCCTCCCAAATATTGCATTTGTTTTCCACCGAATAAATCGGATGGACACAAACTATTGTCATGAACTTAGCAGCAGACCCTCACTTCAATAAGGTATAATTATTGCTATGAAGGTTATTAGAGAGTCCGAGACAAAGAAACTTGAGAATAGCTAGGAGTGTGTTGTATATGAGTATCCAATGGATGAAGCGGATATTAATGGGAGCGTTATAGATGTTGATGGGCGCTATCCTGCTAAAGGTTATGCAAAGAACACTATTTCTAAAGAGCTCGTGTATATTATCTCGGTATCAGACAAGGTATGTGTCTCAGGTAAGGACCCAGTACTTTTCGGTGCTGGGGATTCAGTGTTCATCGACAAGAGCGAAGAGTTTTACTGGGAGGGCAAGTTCAGTTCGTACATGGTCTGCACTCCT
>JBLFWT010000040.1:0-6566 GCA_047611885.1 Saccharimonadales bacterium (SeqCode)
ATGGGACTATGCAACCGTTATCAAGGACAACTACGGAATTGATGTTTTTGACTGTACTATAGATCAGATCAAAAAAGCGCTTCTAGACAATAATATAGAAGTAGAAAAGACAGAAAGTATCCCCCGAGGTATAGATAAACTTTGGAAAAAAGTCCGAGCAACAGTTGTTGGTCCTGTCTGGCTAATAAATACGCCCAAATTTATTTCTCCCTTATCTAAAACTAACAAAGATGACCCTAGAGTTACGGAGAGAACACAAGCGGTTATTGCAGGGAGCGAGTTAGTAAACATGTTCTCAGAGCTGAACGATGCAGTAGATCAATTAGATAGATTCAAAGAACAACAAGATATGCGAGATTCAGGTGATTCAGAGGCGCATATGTTAGATATAGATTATGTAGAGATGTTGGAATATGGAATTCCACCAACATGTGGGCTTGGTTACTCAGAACGAATATTCTGGATATTCGAAGGCGTCAGCGCAAGGGAAGGTGTACCGTTCCCACAACTCAGAGCAGACGTAGACGAAGTAACAACGTCAATTTATCCAAATATTAATCTGTAGCCAGTTTATATAGTTGCTTCTATCCGTCGGATAATCCCCCGCGCTCCTAGTGCTAACGGGCGGAATATACTTCTAGTATTTATTTCGCGGTAAGCAAATACAATACCCGGGAGGTGAGTAGCCAGAGTAATCTGGTTAAGACAGTTTCACGGCTCGATGAGAGGAGGACTCACTACCTCTCATTAGCGTTAGCGAGAATCGCGGCGGAGGCCAGCAACTATCATAACTAACCAAGCTAGTCCGAACATGATTCCGCTGTATAGGATCAAGTGTCCCCATAGCTGTATCCGGTAGCCTTCGTTAAAGAAGTCATTAAAGTATTTCACGGATGCGAAACAGTACGTAATAGCGCTCATAGATGTTACTGCGATTAGTGCGTGTCTCTGTCTGAGTACTGCGATGGTTAAAATAGGTAGTGCATATAGAATTGTTGACGTTGAGGCCATGCCTCTGTCCCAGTAAGTGCTGAATCCGGCGAAGGCAAGTAGTGTACCCGTGAGAGCTATTATAGATATATGGTCTTTATGGGGCTTTGCTTTTGTAGATGCTATGTACCATATCAGGGTGTTGAGTATTAATATGATTGTTGCGATAGTCCAACGACGGATCACAGACTCTCTAGTTATGAGGTTTCCTGAGTCGAATATGATGATCGATGTTATGTAAAACGCCATTACAAAGTATATTGTTCTTGTTACTCGCGTGACGTCTAAGTTAGAGTGCGAAAGTTTCGATTTTTTAGCCATGAAGCTAGCATAACGTATAACACCCTCTGTTACAATATGGTTATGATTGAATTAAAAAACGTCTCAAAAGTTTTTGGTAAAAAACAAAATGTATTCACAGCACTCCAGGACATTACCTTAGATATTGAAGAAGGGCAGACCGTCTCTATTACCGGTAAAAGCGGCTCAGGCAAGAGTACGTTAATGCATGTAATGAGCGGGCTAGACCACGTAAGCGACGGTTCGATAGAGATTAACGGCAGTAATCTAAAGGATATGAAGCGAAAAGCTGTAGATAAATTCAGGGCAAGTGAAATGAGTTTCATATTCCAGGCGTTTTTCGTAGAAGCGAATCAGACATGCCTGGACAATGTAATGTTGCCGCTAGAAATAGCAAAGGTTCCAGCTGCAAAGCGACTTAAGATGGCAAAATCCGCATTGGCCGCAGTAGATATGACCGACAAGCTGAAGGAAAAAGGCAGGAACCTATCCGGAGGCCAGAAACAGAGGCTTGCTATAGCTCGAGCCATAGTTAACAAACCTAGCCTGATATTTGCAGACGAGCCTACTGGAAATCTCGATAGCGCCACAGGCGATCTGGTCACTGAATTATTGTTTGACCTTAATAAGAAGCTAGGTGCTACTTTGGTAATTGTTACCCACGACGAAGAACTGGCTAAAAAGTGTAATCAACAGATAATCCTAAAAGACGGCAAATTGGTAAGTTCAAACATCAAAGTGCCTACCACGAAGGGGGCTAAAAAATGAGATTAATCGATATAGTAAAACGATCTGGAAAAAGCCTCCGAAACGCAAAGCTTAGAACGCTACTAACGGCCCTCGCTATTTCTGTTGGCGGATTCACCCTGACCCTTACTCTTGGGGCAGGGAACGGAGTTAGGAATTATACCGAAGAACTAGTACGGAATAACTTCGACCCAACCGAGTTATTGGTTGGTAGAGACCCAGAAGTAGCCAATGACGGCGCACCAACCGATAAGCCACAGGAGTACGATGACTCTATATCTAGCTTCCAATCCGTAGGAGGAGACTCAAGCTTTCAGTTTAAGCAAGTCACTCGCCAGGATATAAATGATCTAGAGTCCAAAGACTTCGTAGAAGAAGTTAGAGAAAACTACACAATTTCTATCCAATATATAACTAGAGAAGGCCAGAAGAAGTACACGGGTAGTGTTGCTGCATTCAATCCAGCGCAGAAACCCGGACTCAAAACCGGAGACATCCCAGATTCAGGAGACATTGAAGCCGGAAATATCTTAATACCAGACGTATATCTAGAGCCGCTTGGCTTTGCTGATGCTGAGTCTGCAATAGGCCAGGAAGTGCAGCTACAAATAGCTCAATCCGTCAGGCCATTTGACCCATCCAAGTTTACTAATGAGGATGGGGTGCTAGACACTGATCTGATTGGCCAAGAATCTTTGAGCCCAGATGAGAAAACGTATACTTTCACCATACGTGCGATAACAACAGACCCAGCAACTAGCCTGAGCTTCGGAGTATCGCCAATCAATATCAGCTCTATAGACGCCGAAGAATTGTATGAATTCAGCGCGGATGGCACCGACAACTTCGATAAGTTCCTGTATGTTAGCGTTAGGATAGTCGACGGAGACGATAAATCTAATCTGAGTGCAGCGAAGACAGAGTTAGAAAATGAAGAATACTATGTCCAGACCGCAGAGGATATTCAGAAGACAATAACCCAGTTCGTAGATATTATGCAGGGCATGGTGGGCGCATTAGGTGGAATCACTCTAGTCGCATCAATATTCGGGATAATTAACACGCAGTATATTAGTGTCTTAGAACGTACTAGAGAAATTGGTTTAATGAAGGCTCTAGGAATGAGTAGGAAAAATATCAGCAGGCTATTTATATTCGAGGCGGCCTGGATAGGCTTTATCGGAGGAATGTTAGGTATAATCGGCGGTTTAGTGCTCGGATTAAGTTTGAATCCTTGGATATCTAAGTCTCTAGATCTTGGCGAGGGAAGCGACTTGATAGTATTTAACGTTTTCCAGCTAGCGATACTATTGTCGTCACTGATGCTAGTTGGAGCAATAGCGGGCCTATTGCCTGCACGCAAAGCAGCAAAGCTCGACCCTGTAGAAGCCCTAAGATCCGAATAGGCATAATACTTCGGTAAACACCCTTGATACTTACCTATTGTTCTGCGATACTGGTAATGGTTAGAAGGTGCATATATAAGAGTGGGTTACACATCTAAAAAACAGGGGAACGATCAATTAGGATTTTCTATGATAGAGATCCTTATTTCGCTTGTACTGATATCTGCCCTCTTGCTTGCCATGAACCTTATTGTTATAAATAGTATAGGTTTGAACGCAAGAGCCAACGACAGATCAGAAGCTAGCTCCCTGGCATTCAAAAAAGTGCAGGATTACATAAATCTAGACTATGATGACATTCCCATAGGTGACGTTTTAACAACGTACGAAGTAGAAGATTTCTCTACTGAATCCGAGGCTCTCGGCCTGCTAAATGCAGAAGCTTATATTTATGTAGAACCAGAATCTGAAATACAAGGGTCTGGTGGGACTACGACCACTAACTTCTCGCAGACTATCGCCGCCGATTCGGCTTTCATCATCAGCGGCTCAGAGATAAATTCAATTGGTGAAGATGACGCAACGAACGATTATTGGGAAGAGAGTAGGATCAGCGACGATAATTACTCCAACTATACATATAGTAGATACTCGTCAAACCCGAACAACATGGCCTCTCCGTCGATAGATCTCGGCTCTTCCTTAGGTGTAGATACGATTCGTGTTGACTGGTATTACTGCGGGTATGGCGCAGATAATTTCCGCGTTGAGGCAAAAGACAGCAGCCCTGACAGCAATACTGGCTGGACGACCATAGTTAGCGGTTTGTCAGATAATGGAATACCTTGTTCTTGGGGGAATCATCCTCAGGATATTGACGTAAGTTCTAATTCTACTCCGTATAGGTACTGGCGGCTATATATTGTCGATGCACAACACTACCGGTGGAACGTATTTTCAGAGTTAGAGGCTTTTTCTTCAGGGTCTCCTGGTGACATTGTCGAACAGCACGGGGCCGATGCAACAGATTCACCCGGTAGCCTATATTTCAGTAGTTCCGATCTAGAAATGTCTCTAGACGGCGTCAGGGGCCATCAATCTATTGGTATGGTTTTTGATGATATTGATACAGATCAGGCAGCAACTATAACTAGCGCATACATAGAGTTCACACCCGATACTACTGAGTCGTCCGATGTGACATTGTCTGTTAAGGGAGTTGATGTTGACAATGCGCCCTCTTGGTCAGGCAATTATGCGGTTGATAATGCTGTGGACGCAGATTCTAGCGATGGTCTAGTCGGGACGTCTGCGAGCACTAACTGGACTCCGAATAACTGGACTACGGGATCAAACGGAATCGATACGCAAGTGGATGTCACTAGCATAGTACAGGAGCTTGTGGACCGCACTGGATGGGTAGCCGATAACGGCATGGCCTTCGCCATTCAGTATGTTAGCGGTACTGGCGTGCGTGTCGCAGAACGAAGCCCGGAACCTATCTTGGTTATTAACTGGTCAGTTACTACAACTAACCCTTCGCCAGGAGGCTATGTAGATGCAGACCTGGACGGAGATGTAGATAACCCGACTCTACTTAAGATCACAGCAAGGATCAACTATGAGACACAGGGAAATAAGCAAGAAGTAGAGTTTGCTACCTTCATCCGTAAATACGGGGTAAGCGATTAATGAAGAATCCTTTAATAAATTTGAAGCTGAGAAAAGAAGAGAGAGGCATATCGATAGTCGAGCTTTTGATCGCCCTACCAATAATTTCTATTATTTTGGTGACTCTTATATCCGCGCTATTTATCCTATATACTTCTGCGCTTGCAGAGTCTGCGAGATCAAACTTGCGTACAAGTGGTCAGACCTTACTCATTAACCTGCAAGACGAGTTGTTATTCACGATTTCATACGGTGAGACTATAGATGTACTACTGACTGATCCGTTCGAGCCAAGTGGTGGATGGGTATACGACTCATCGCCAGAAACACTAATAATTAACGAAGTTGCCTTAGACTCAACACGTAGAGATGATACTAGGAATATCATCCGTCAGCTGATCAATCCCTGTGCCACGAGCATCCCAACAGCTAATCCAGTGGCTATTAACAGTATTATCTATTATGTAGAAGACAACCCAGATTCAGACTACGATTATTTTAAAAAGAGAACAGTAACTCCAGAGTATTCACTGTGTGCAATAGATACAGTTACTGGCGATCCTTGCGAACCGTTAAGTAGCACTTGTAGGGGCAATGCAAAGGTCACAACTTGCCCCCAGGCTTCAGTAGGTACAGGTACATGCGGTGACGCAGACTCAATACTTAGCGAAAATGTCATTAGCTTAGAACTTACATATTTTGCAGAAGGCAATATAGAGACTGCATTTCCATCTGCCGCCGATAAAATAGAAATAGTTTTAACTATGGGCGACAAAGTATTTGGAAAAGTCATCGAAACTGAAGTAAAACATACAATCAGGAAGATTAACTAATGTTATCGCATAGGACTGAAGCTCAGCAACAAGGCTTTGTACTTGCTACGCTAATGGCATTCATCCCATTGGTAGCGATCCTTAGCGTATTGGCAATTTCACTAGGGCTGCAGGCATATCAGACATCTATTCGGCAAGATCTTATACGCCAGGCCCAACTTGCTAGTACTACAGCTATGGAGTTTGCAAAAGAACAATATGAATTAGACATAATGTACACTGGCACGCCAGAAACGACTCTATACACAACAGATCTGCACGTAGTAACTTACGAAGTTGTACACAAAGGATTTTCGAACGCACTGAATACTCAGCAGGATATTCAAGGAGTTGGTAGAGTATACAGAGTAGGCGATGTAACTCCACAGTACGTCAGAGAGATTCAAGGAAAGTTAACATACACTGCTGGAGGCACATCAAGTGTTAGGTTTATTTTTATCGTAGACAATTCTTGGTCTATGAGCACGACAGATTGGCTAGATAGCAAAGGTACTATAGACTCAGCGATTGACTACGTTCTGACTACAGTACCGACTGCAGAGTTGGGCGTAATCCAATACGGAACTGGTCATTATTCTCAGGCGCACAAATACGATGTCACAGTCCCCTTTACTAGCGATGCAGCTACAGCAAAAAGCTGGGACAGACGGTACGGTCACAGCAGCCCTTCATACTATGA
>JBLFWT010000041.1:0-6224 GCA_047611885.1 Saccharimonadales bacterium (SeqCode)
TGGGGGGTTTTGCCAGATCAGTTCATTTATCCTCAAAGACACTCTATTATTGTATAAAAAGGTAAATAATCGATCTCCTTCATCTGTATGTAGAGCTTCTAGCGCTCCTCCCTTTCCAAAGTATCCTATATCTAATGCTGCTCCAGCAGCATGGCTGACGCCACTAACTCCAGTACATCCGCTGTGGTCTGTAGCAATTCCGTTCATTGGGATATTTACACCGGCTCTCTCGACTATTGTAGCCAGAGCGAACAAATTATCATCGGTCATACAAGAAGCTACATCTTCTTTTTGTTCTGGGGCCGATCCAGCAGCGCCCCAAGTTATCTGGCTACTACTAAGGATTATGTTCCTAGCCGATACCGGATCGTTTGTTATTAATCCAACTAAATCTCCAGTACAGGCTGTAGTTACACTGCTTTGTCCTACGGACTCGCCACCCGACAGTACAGGGTTGTTGTAGTTAGGGTGTCCTGACTCTGTAAAATCAGATGTGAATAATGAATAGATGTTGCTTAAATAATTCTCGGTTTCTTCTGGGCCTGCAGACAGCGGCGATGACTCGTTTGTGTTTGACTGGACGTTGCCTATTCCCCAATTATAAGATGCTGCAAAATATAGAATTGTGTCAGGAACGTACGGATTGGTAATGCTTCCAAGAGGAGTCTCAGTGTTTGTTCCTGAGGCTGAAAAAGCAGCAGCAGCGTATGCAGCATCTTCAAAGTTCTGAATATCTATTATGCCGTCAGCGTTTCCATCCACCCCGAATCCCTCCCACGTTAGCGGCATGAACTGGAATGGTCCCGATGCTCCAACTGGTGAACTAGCATAAGGTCCTTCAAATGGTTTCCATATATTTCCCTGCTCCGTTAAGAACAATGCAGCAAGCAGATTTGGATTAACTGCATACTCTGATGCAGCATTAGATATCACCGTTCTATGAGGTTCCGGTATGCGCTCTGACATCCCTGCTGTACCATGACTGGCGGTGCATCCTTCAAATTCTGCAGCATCATCATAATAGTTCTCTCGACTATTCACACTATTTAGATCCTTTTGAGTAAAAGGCAACAACTCAGCACTAGAAAGTCCTGGCATCAATAAAACAATCGACAACGAGACTAAAAATAGTCTATGTAGTTTTTTTATCATTCTTATCCTCCATCCGTCGACCAGTGCCACGGCTCACTTGGTAGATTGTATAACCCAAATCTGGAGGCATTAGCACTTAACCATATAAATTCTCTAGAAGACCTAGACCTAATTATAGTTCCATTGGCTGTCAGGTCCACAGCTATACCTATTTCGTGATTTGAAGTTCCTGGCCTTGCTGTTGGAGGCCTACACTCACTAGATGGTCGGTGCCATATGTCGTAGTCTGTAGGGCCACAGTTCTGAGCACGCAATTCAATCTGTCTACCGCTGCTTCTATACCCAGTACCACCTAAGTTGTGCCCAGCTGCTCGTGCGGCAGTAAGCATAGAAAGTGTTCTGCCCGATATAACTGAGCTAACTGTTATACCTCCAGAATCACATGTTCGTAGATTTACGCGGGAGTTATTATCTAACCCCTCTATACTCTCATTAACCAAGCTTGTCCCTGGTGAGCACAATACATGGTCCGTGCTCACACCTGGAGGATAAGTCAGTAGCGTGTTCTCCTCTGGTTCGTTTATGGTTCCTTCTTCATCAAGGTCAAACACTTTAGTTAAAGTGTCTACAAGCGTCTCATCCAACTGGCAGGGATTTGTAAGTGTATATACTTCTCGTCCTGTTGCTGGGTCAACCTGTTTAGAATTTTCTCTCGCAGAAGCGTAGTCTGCGCATACTTCAGGGGTTAGTGATTCTGGGTCAACAGTTAGTGCTGGGTCTCCAGCGGGTATCCCAAACTGGGTAACACCGAATAGTTCAGATCGGTCTTCTGGTAAATCTGCGCTTGCACGGTTGCTAAATCCAAAGTTACTCATAACATTTGATGCAAACCCTCCAAACGACGCCGATATACTCAATGTCTGGCCACTAACAGGTAGCACAGAAGCTAGTGAACCTAGAGATGTAGCAAGTAGTGACTGAGGGTCAGAAGCATCGAAATAGCGTGCAAACGTACTCTGTGTGCTTATTTCCTCAGCTCTTCTATCTGCAATCGCAAAATCTAATGACACTTGCTCTTCGGGGCTTAGGGCTTTACCTCCTAAACCTATTTCTGTTCCGTCTTCATTAACCACTCCTTCAGCAAACTGACTAGCTATCACGTCGGTTCCAGCTGCATACTGCACAACTGCTTCACCATGCTCAGCAACTGCATTAATCGCAACTGGGAATATCTTTTTAGCGATTGCAGTCATAATGTTCGTTGCATGCATAGTGACCCAATCTAGTGTCGATGTCATCCATCCACCAGTAGCTAAATCTACTGTCCTCTGTATTCCGTCGAAAACAAAACCTATTACCTCACCTGCCGCCCAGTTAATACCGTCTAGAACGGGCCTAATTATGGTTCTAGGTCTAACTCCGATACATCTACCTCGTACTTCTCCACCAGCACACCGACCGTAAACATTTGCTAAGGTAAATACCTGGTCGATAAATGGGTCGTTTCGGATCTCTTCAATAGCTAGAGTAGGTCGAAGATTCTTTTCTGGGCACACAACAGGGTCTGTTGTACCAGAGAGTGTTGTGTCCTCACAAGCTTCAAAGCCGCCTACTTGATCGTTAACCATTGCACTATTCAATCTGCTTTGATTATATCTATTGAAGGTACTAAATACTGCACCCGACTCCTCTAGAGACATATTACCCGTATGAGCTTCTTCACTTAGTACATTCACATTAGTAGCAAACTCAACTGCTGCCGGAGCATTTACAGATTCATATAAGTAGTTGCTAAAAGCTCTATCTTTTATCTTTTGATCAAATCTATCAACAAGATCCATAATTACAATTCCTAAATAGATCTGCCCCGCAATAGGTATAGAACTTACTATTGCGGTACGAGCGCCCGCCTGTACTCCCATGCTTTTCATCATCTTTTCAAGTAATTCCTGGACTAGAAATTGACCCAATCTAGGATTGCCACGGGCATCTAATTTTTCAACAGCTTCGGTTATGTAATCCGCATCAACTGTATTAGCTAGCTCTCTTGCGAGTGTGTCAGTTGAGTTTTTTAGGTCGGTATCAGAGCATCCAGAAAGCGTGCAAGCCATTAAGGTTCCCAGTTTAGAGCTAATAGGGTTCGCGACTCTGTTAATAAGTTTTAATTGTAGTCTCTTTTTTGCAGACAACTTTATGTCTCCAAGTTGATCCTTTTTTTTGCATGCGAAAAAACACCACTTAGCAGACCGATACTTAGTGGCTATCAATGACCTGATATGTTTTCTTTCTAATACACCTGCCGAGTTGACGTCCGCTTTAATAAGCTTAGACACCTCCCTTCCTACGCTATTTGAGCCATATTCACCAACTAACCCTCTAACTCCGTTCGTGTTGGTCTTAAATACATTCACCCTACCATTTCCATTTGTCGAAAGTTTAAAATCTAATCCATGTTTATCTAGGAGTTTAGTTTCTATCCCATTATCTCTCCAGCTCGTATAGAGCCGGCTGATTGGGCCCTGCCCTCTCCTGAATGCATCACAATCTTTTGATATGGCTGTTCCACAAGTAGTCAAGGAAGGCGCTATAACTCTCTGCACATACGTACCTATAAGCTTCTCTGTTCTAATCTCTACTGCGTGGTTGACTCTATCCATGAAGGCATCGCCAATCTTAGAGGTTATTTGTCCCATAAGTATAGCCGGCAAGTATGCGACCCCTGCAACAGATAGTCCAATTGCAGCGCTAGCACCTATCGCCATCATTGCTTTTCTGCGACTTTTACTACGTTTACTCTTTTTTGGTTTCTTGTTATTACCGCCACTAAAACCTGAACCAACCACATCTGATGCAGCCTCCTGAGGGGTTTCATCGCTTCTTATGCCATCCTCTACTAATGCGTTCTTCTCGAGGTCAACGACTTTTCCGGTATCTGCCCTAGTGTTTCTATCCAGTCTTTGAAGTAAATATATAGCCTCATCTATAGCTTCAATATATTTTTGGTAAAGGAATACAACAGGGTTGAAACCACTATTTGTATCCGAATAAGGATCAGGATACATTGATGCGAGAAGTTCTTTCATATCCCTCTAGAGCCCCTTACTGTAATTGTACGGTTTCATTATACCCTGATTGACTGATATCTATCTGAGATTGCTGTGGTGGTCCTGACGGGTTCGGATCGGTAGTTATCAGGCTGGTTTCAGTGGGGCTTGCAGTAATCTGAATATGCACGTGATTTGATCCGGCAAAGAACAACCCTTGCCCTACCGGGAACTGGCTGAGACGCTTCTTCTCCTCCTCAGTTAACTTGAATGTATCGGCCAGTACATCTACAGCAGTAGCAGATTGTTTTAGTAAGATTTGCATACTTGAGTTGGCTACAATCGCCCTACCCATACGCGACCCCATAAAGTCCTCTACGTCTTGGGTAATAGTAGTAATTCCTAGGTTGTATTTACGTGCTCGTTTAGCTAAAGAGAACAAGAAATTCGCGCTGTCTTCGTACTTCATTAACTGCCAAGCCTCGTCTACAATCAACATTCGCTTCTTCTGGTCACTCTTTGTCTTGTTCCAGATGTAGTTCAGCACAATATACATTGCAACAGGTCTTAGTTCATCCTCCAAGTCACGTATATTAAAGACTACTAAAGGGTTATCGATATTCACATTGCTCTGCTGCGAGAATATACCAGCAAACGTACCTGTCGTATATTTACGAAGCCTCTGAGCTAGCTGTGGCCCAGTGTTGCCCATATGCAGTAGTGTGTCGTACAAATCAGCGATAGTGGGAGGTTTAACATTATGGGTGTGTGGATCGTTGGTAATACCCATTTTGGCATATGTCTCTATTAGGGCAGCGTCTAAGTCTGCCTCTTCAGTTGGGTTTAGGGCCGGAGCGACCATATTGCTGTTTCCGCCTTCGCTTACAGCCATTTGTGCCTGCGCACCACCCATCATTAACCTAAGTAGGCCATGCAGCGTGACTAGGTTGCTACGTAGTGCGCCGTCTGCTTCTTCACCGTCAGTGACCTTTGGTAAATCAAAAGGGTTAATTCTAGTAGTACTGTTTAGGCTTAGGCGTACGTACGCCCCACCTACGGCATCACTCATCTTCTGATATTCATTTTCTGGATCTATAATAAACACTTCGGTGCCAAACATCATGGACCGTAGAGCCTCTAACTTAACGGTAAAACTCTTACCAGCACCTGATTTAGCAAATACAACACTGTTTCCGTTTTCTAGACTAAACCTATCGAATAGCACTAGACCGGAGTTGTGCATGTTTATCCCATACAGAATTCCGTTGTCCTGGCTTAAATCTGCGCTGGTGAATGGAAAGCTAGTGCTTATCGCGCCTGTATTCATGTTTCTTCTAATCTGTAACTGGTCTGTAAACTGCGGCAAGGTAGAGTTGAATCCTTGCTCTTGTTGCGTGCTGGCAGGCTTACTGTAGATCAGTTGTTGGGCTAGTATGCTCTCGACTTTATGAGACACAAACTCCATTTCATCATCGGACGACGCATATACTGTGAAGTATAGTCCAAAGCGGAAGAATCTTTCTTCTCCAACTTGCAGAGCGTCTCGTAATTCCTCTGCATCCTGTACGGCTGCTTGTTTGCCCGGGTCACGGACCTTGCCCTTTTCTGCTTCTATCTGGATTCCGGCCTCTAGCTGCCCTACTTTTTTACGCAGGTTCTCTAGCACGACTTGAGATTCAACAGGGTAGATATATATAGACATATCCATGACCTCGTCCAGGTTAACCATGCTAGATAACCAGCCTGTGTATATTTGTCTTGGATATCCATACACATAGTATGTACGAGCTAATCTGGTTCCAATTTTAAACTGGCTACTTTCAAACTCTAATGATGATGGCGCTATGAAGTCACGTAGTGCTGTAACACCCTTCTGAAATGCAGACTGTACCTCCGATTGTTCTCTTGCCTGCTGCATCTGAGCAGATACAATTGGGTCTGGTTTTTTGCCGCCAAATAATCCCATTATGCAACCCCTTTGGGGTTAGGATTGAGGATTGAGGATTGAGGATTGGAGAATACAGCACAGCAGTAGGCAACATAGTCCAGGGCTCGTATACATGTAGTCCTGTGGTTTATGTACCTAAA
>JBLFWT010000042.1:0-6206 GCA_047611885.1 Saccharimonadales bacterium (SeqCode)
ACCTCTGTTATAATACTTGCTAAATGAGTCAAAAGATTGTTAACAAAATTCACATTTTAGTCTTGCAGCAGAGACTGGATTGGATTTTCTCAGCGAGGACACGCAAAGAAGTCGTAGGAGCTCTACGGCGACTGCGACCCACAGCTGAAAAATTCAATCCAGGTCTGCATGCCTTTAATGATGCGGTTCATTCGCAGCGTTTGGAGGCAGGTGCATGAGTAAAATAGTGAATTTTTGTATTATTGCCCACATCGACCACGGCAAGTCGACTCTAGCCGATCGTTTGCTAGAAATTACTGGTACCGTCGAAAAGCGTGCAATGAAAGCGCAGCTACTAGACAAGATGGATCTAGAGCGTGAGCGTGGAATTACGATCAAGCTAGCCCCTGTTCGCATGATGTATACTCCCCAATCTCCAATCCCCAATCTCCAATCCGGTTCAACTGTTCAGTTGAACCTAATAGATACTCCGGGGCACGTAGACTTCAGTTACGAAGTATCACGTAGCCTGCAGGCCTGTGAGGGAGCGATATTGGTTGTAGATGCGTCGCAGGGTATTCAGGCACAAACACTTGCTAATGTGTATTTGGCTATGGAAGCAGACCTTACGATTATCCCAGTGCTGAATAAGATCGACTTGCCGGCGGCAGATGTGCCACGTGTAACTAAAGAAATTGTGTCTCTACTAGGCTGCGACGAATCAGAAATTATGTCTATAAGTGCAAAAACTGGCGAAGGCGTAGAAAAGCTACTAGATGAAGTTATAGAAAAAGTAGCCTCTCCGACGGAGAGTGGTGACGACGAAACGCGGGCACTAATATTTGACAGCTTTTATGATGAATATCGTGGAGTTGTGTTGTATGTAAGGGTGTTCGAAGGTTCAATCCCTAAAAGTGCTAAGATCAAGATGCTGGCCACAAAGGCAGAAGGCGATGCACTGGAAGTCGGCTCTCTAGCTCCTGCGATGTCGCCCTCTAAGACTCTAGAGTCGGGTGAGATTGGATATGTTGTCACTAACTTCCACGATACTTCCGAAGCGCGTGTAGGAGATACTGTAGCCCTTCAGAACCAGTCCCCATCTGCGCTGGAAGGCTATAAAGAAGTGCGACCGTTTGTTTACGCTGGATTCTTCCCGAACTCTAACGAGTTCTATCCTCAGCTGAAAGATGCAATGGACAAGCTGAAGTTGAGTGACTCAGCTCTGGACTACGAGCCAGAAAACTCTCCAGTGCTTGGGCATGGATTCCGTGTAGGGTTCCTTGGCCTTCTACACCTAGACATAGTCCGTGAGCGCGTAGAGCGAGAGTTCGATATAGAGCTGATCGTCACAAACCCATCTACCGATTACAAAGTAGTATTGAATGACCTTACTGAGCTGGACGTTACGTCTGCGTCTCAGGTGCCCGCCCCAAATGAAGTCTTAGAAATTTCCGAACCGTGGATTATGGGTGAGATAGTAGTGCCAAAGGATTATGTAGGAGCGGTCATACAGCTGATCAGTAATTCCCGTGGAGTTCAAAAGAACGTTAGCTACGTAGACGACCAGCTGGCATTAGTTCGGTTTGAAGCGCCACTAGCGAACCTGTTAACCGACTTTTACGACAGGCTTAAATCTCAGACCTCTGGTTACGGTAGCTTTAACTACGAAATAGACAATTACCGGGTAGAGGATCTAGTTCGACTAGATTTTTACGTAGCAGGCGACATAGTGGAGGCTCTAAGTGTGATGTGTCACAGAACTGAGTCTCAGACACTGGGCAGAGACATAGTAGGCAAGCTAAAAGACGTTATACCTAGACAGAACTTTAAGGTAGCTATTCAGGCAGCAATAGGCGGCAAGTTTATTGCCCGCGAAGACCTAAGCGCTTACAGAAAAGACGTAACTAGTGGTCTATACGGCGGCGATGTATCCAGAAAGAAGAAAGTTCTAGCAAAGCAGAAAAAGGGCAAAGAACGTCTAAAACGATTCGGTAAAGTAGATCTTCCACCAGAAGCGTTCACAGTACTACTAAAGAGAGACTAGTGACTATACAAAGTAAAGTCACTATACGTATACTTAATTTCAGGTCATTAGGATACAATAAGAACTAATGGAAAAGAAAGATTTTATTGTTTGGGCTAGTACCCACCAGTCGACCTATGTGCCGTCTGACGCAGCCAAGGCAAAACTGGCAAACGTAGACCTGGTAGCTATTGTTGGCCCTACAGGTGTAGGGAAGACTACTATTATAGGCAGACTAGCTATTCCGTACGTACGCAGCACCGTCTCAAGAGAAAAAAGACCTACTGAACAAGACAAGCATACTTACTATTTCACCCAAGACTACCTAGGCATAATAAAGGATGTAAAAGAGGGTAACTACGTACAGTTCATCATATCTAGTTCAGGTGAATTTTACGGTACTAAACTGTCCGAGTACCCGGATAGCGGCGTATGTGTAATGTCGATAGCTGCAGATCAAGTGCCCAGTTTCCAGAAACTAGGGTTCAAGAGTGTGAAATGCATATACATAATGCCTCCTAGCTATATAGAATGGATGAACCGCATTGGCGGAGTCCGTACGAAGGATCTTTTGGATCGAATAAGTGAAGCTAGGCAGTCTGTAGAAATTGTCCGAGATGATGAAAACTACTCATTTATATTGAACGACAACCTGGATTTGGCGGTAGCCGAAGTAGTAGACATAATAAACGGCAATCCAGTGGACGAACACAGGGCTAGACTGGCCCATGATACAGCGGACATTATCCTCAAACGCATCGGCGAGCAATAGTAAAGCAGCCTATGGGTGACTATTAGTTAAAATAGTGTATAGTTATACGATAATTATAGAAGGCATATAAGTGGCTAAAGACATAATCCTAGAGAATAGAGAAGAATTCAAAGCTGTACTTGAAGGCTATGAAATCTCTAAGCACGGCAAAGAAATAATTCACGATGTACGTTACGTGGTGCTTCTAGGCGTCGCTGCAGGAGGTAGAAACACTATCATTGATCAGTTGGTGCGAGGTGGGAAATTTGTACAGCTTGTATCTGATACAACAAGGCCTCCTAAGCTTAGAGATGGAAAGATGGAGCAGGAAGGTGTCAACTACTACTTCAGAGATGAAGAAGAATTTCTAAAAGAACTAAAAGCAGGTGAATTCCTGGAAGCTGAATTGATACACGACCAGCAAGTAAGCGGCACCAGTATAAGAGAGTTGAAACGCATATACGATTCTGGCAAAATAGGCATAAATGAAACCGAGTTTGGGGGTGGTCAAAATCTCCTGAAAGCAAAGCCTGATTCTGATGTGTTTGCGATCTTCCCTCCTAGTTACGATGAATGGCAGAGACGTTTCCAGTCACGAGAAGACATATCTTCCACAGAGTTTATTAATCGCATGAATACAGCGCTTAAAATAATCGCTTTGTGTAAAAGAGAAGATCGGATTCATGTGATTATAAATGATGATTTTATTGCTGCTGCTAGCAGTATTGATGACATAATCCATGGACACAAAGAGACAGCACATGAGAAGCACGCAATTGACGCATTACTAAATAGTTTTGAACAGAACATCAGCAAGGCCCTAGAAGAAACTAGATAATTGGCACTCTTGACTAAGGGTCAAGGATACCAAAATATTGCTCCCCTTACCGCAGAGTAGAAACCCAGTAACCCTAGCTATTTTCCAGCGATTCATCAGGATGTAGCTACTGCTAAGTCCTGCTCAGATTCTTGAAAACTAGCGGCTTACTGGATCTCTATCAGCATTAAGGGGCGTATATATTGGCACTCTTGACCCTACACTGCTAAAACGGTATAATCATGGGTAATGACTAACAGACAAGAAGAGATCCTACGATCAGTCGTAGAAGAGTATGCAGAAGTAGCAAGCCCAGTAGGGTCACAGCTGCTTGCTAAGATATTTGATGTGTCTAGCGCGACTATCAGATCAGAAATGGCTGAGCTGGAGCGACTAGGATTTATCGAGCAGCCACACACTAGTGCCGGCAGAATCCCTACTGATAAGGGCTACAGACATTATGTAAACCGCCAAGATGTCAAAGATCATAAATCTTCAGTAGGTGCAGAGCGCGCTCTAAATGCACGTATTAGCGACGGTAGCGTCAATGAGCGAACTATACGGAATACTGTGGATACTCTAGTAGAGTTGACTCAGAACCTCGGTATAGCGACTATTGGCGATCAACTATATATGAGCGGCCTGTCTAACCTGTTCGGGCAACCAGAATTTATCAATCCACAGCAAGTAAAAGAAGTAGCGCAGCTGTTGGATAACTTAGAGCCATGGCTACGTGAAGCAGCGCCTAACAAGCCACTGAGCGTATATATCGGCAAGGAAAATCCTATCGGTAGAAATAGTGGATGCTCTCTTATTATTAGCAAGTTTAGAAGCCCCTATTCTGATAAGAGCTTTATAGGAGTATTGGGGCCAAAACGACAAAGCTATAAAGAGGTTATGGGTCTGGTCCAAGACGCAGGTAAAATGCTAGAAGAGGCCCTACATGCTTAGTAGAATCTCGAATCTCGGAGCTAGAATCTAGTATGGCGCAAGAGATAGATCCTTCGTTACGCAGTAAATCCGTAGAGGATGCTAAGCTTGAGTCTGATATGGCAGGACCAGTCTGGGCTAAATACCCTACACAAAGGGGTGTATGATTAGTTATTGCCGCTGGCAGTACACTAAGAGCTACGATCGCTACCGAAAATCAAACCATTATAGGAGATATTTAGAACATGGCTAAGAAAGAAAACAAGAAAACAGCAAAAGTGGATTACAAGAAAGTAGCAGAGGAGTTGGCTGCAGATAACGCCCTACTAAACGACTCGCTATTGCGAGAGAGAGCTGATGCTATGAATGTGCGTAAACGTGCAGAGGACGAACGTGTCAAAATGGCCGGGTATCACAAGGCTGCGGTAGTGAAAGAGCTATTACCGACTATCGACAACTTCGAGCGGTCACTAGCATCAGTGCCAGAAGGCATGGAAGACAACGAATACGTTAAGGGTGTACAAGGTGTAGTAAAACAATTTGGCCAGACACTAGAGAAGCTAGGTGTAGAACGAATAAAGACTGTTGGCGAGCCATTCGACCCAGAAGTGCACAATGCAGTGACTATGGAAGAAGGCGACAGCGACGAAGAAGTAGTATCTGAAGAGCTACAATCTGGTTACAAAATGCAAAAAGAAGTAATCCGCCACGCAATGGTCCGCGTAAAAGGCTAAATGGGTAATTTTAATAGGTTGCTCCCGGACGGAGATCTAGAAGGAATGGGGATAGAGAGGCTTGACCCATTAAGTGAGCTATCCCGTCTGCGATCTATGCTGCCGTCCGACTTAACACCTGAACAACAGGGTGCGTTAGCTTGGGAGTATGGAGATTTAGAAACAGCATGGTTTGCATACGGTGTCGCAGATAAAATACAAGAGATAAGAGACAGGTTAGCACTCTAATAACTATAGAATACCAACTTTTTGCCTCCTATGAGCACACCAGACGCTTCATAATATGTATATTTCTAGTCTTCTTCCTTAGCTGCAGCTAAAGTCAAAAACTATAAATTACATATCTGCAGCACCTGTTGCACCCAAGAAAAACAAAAAATTAGCACTCTATAGTATTGACTGCCAACTATGGTATGATACAATAGATTTAGCACACTAATACAAAGAGTGCCAATTATATAAGATTTATAGTAAATTTAACAATTTGTGTCTCGATAGACTGCTTTCAAGGCTTTTTTGCTTCTATGGTGTTTGCGTACAGATGATATGGCGCGGCGACAGTGAAGCGCGCAATCAGACGTATATGCAATACGACTGTGAGCACTGGAGCTGGCAACACGTCAGATCGCTGTAAGCGGACTACGGGTTTATGGCTAAGCCGTAAAGCAGGTAGTCCGAGACGTAAATAACATAGGAGCAAAAAATGGGTAAGATAATAGGAATCGATCTAGGTACAACTAACAGCGCAATGGCTGTAATGCAATCTGGTAAGCCAGAAATTATCGCTAACAGCGAAGGAAATAGAACTACTCCATCAGTAGTAGCTGTAAACAAAAAAGGCGAACGTCTAGTAGGGCAAATCGCTCGACGACAACAGGTGACTAACGCAAAAGATACAGTATATGAAATGAAGCGTCTAATTGGCCGAAAATGGTCAGATAAAGAAGTCCAAAAAGACATCAAGCTAATGGG
>JBLFWT010000043.1:0-5884 GCA_047611885.1 Saccharimonadales bacterium (SeqCode)
AATGTGGGCGAGTCCTGATTCGAACCTGTATAATGTATATAATGCGCGAGTGATGGAATGGTAGACATGTTGGTCTGAGGGACCAATGCCGCAAGGCGTGGAGGTTCGAGTCCTCTCTCGCGCACCAAATCATAGAGCCCCATGAGGGGCTTTTTGATTTGGTGCTTGTGAGTGGCTTGAATCTCCACCCAAAAAAGGCTGGAGGTGAGAAGTGAATGTCTTCACTTCGCAAGGAAGTCCACAGTTGTAAACTTGTTTTCATAGCAGTGGCTTCGGGCCCGCAGAATGTGGGCGAGTCCTCTCTCGCGCACAAGTATCAATATAGGGGTTCAAACCTGCTATAATATAAGCACAACAATGAAATAAGAGGAGTATCTGAATGTTATTTGTATTACTTGCAGTAGTCGGCGTACTGGCTATATTTTTGATCAGTGTATATAACGGCCTAGTTAAGGGCAAGATTCGTGTAGACGAAGCGTGGAGCGACATCACAGTCCAACTAAAGAGAAGAATTGACCTAATACCTAACCTAATCGAGACGGTTAAGGGCTATGCAAAGCACGAAAAAGAAGTGTTTACGCAGGTTACTGAAGCACGTACAGCGATGATGGGTGCTGGTAATAGCGTTGCAGAAAACGCCAAAGCAGACAATATGATGCAGAGTGCCTTGAAAAGCATATTTGCAGTTGCCGAGGCTTACCCAGATCTTAAAGCGAGTACGAACTTTCAAGATTTGCAAGCTGAGCTAGTAGATACAGAAGATAAGATTCAAGCCGCACGTAGGTTTTATAACTCAGCAGTACGAGAATTCAATATTAAGATCAAGGTTTTCCCAACAGTACTATTTGCTGGGATGCTAGGATTTTCTACTCGCGAGTTCTTTGAACTAGACGAAGCAGAACAGGCAAAAGCTGAAAAGCCAGTAGACGTAAAGTTTTAGTCAGAAGACTAAAAGGATAATAGAGCTTGGATCTTAGATCTTGGACAGAAAACAGGAGTGATAGTGCAAGTTTACGACGAGATAGCAGCAAATAAACGCAAGACAGTTATGCTGATCGGTGCTTTCGTAGTGCTGATTGGCGCTTTGTCATATGTTGCCGGTATATATTTCGGCGATTTCACGATAACTATTGGCGCATTAGTGGGCTCGCTTATTTACGCACTAGTAAGCTACTATAGCTCATCTAAAGCTGCGCTGGCTTTCAACGGGGCAAAAGAGATTCAGAAGTCTGACGATCCACGGTTGTGGCGAATAGTAGAAAACTTGGCTATCACGAACGGAATGCCGATGCCAAAGGTATATGTTATGAACGATCCAGCACTCAACGCGTTTGCAACTGGCAGGGATCCCGATCATGCATCTGTAGCGATTACTACTGGCCTGCTAAAAGCGCTTGAGGACAACGAACTTGAGGGTGTGATGGCTCACGAGTTAGGGCACGTCAAGAACTACGACATCCGTGTAAGTATGATCGTGTTTGGACTAGTAGCCATAATATCCATAATGGCGGACATATTCCTACGAGTGAGTATTTTTGGTGGCAGAAGGAACGACAAAAATTCTAACGGAGTTATGATGGTGGTTGGAATCTTGGCTATGGTGCTAGCTCCCCTAGTTGCAGTATTGATTCAGTCGGCTGTATCAAGAAAGCGCGAATTTCTAGCTGACGCAACAGGCGCCCTGACAACAAGATATCCAGAAGGTTTAGCCAGCGCACTAGAAAAGATCCGTGACGGCGGCTCGACCATGAAGAAGCAGAACACCTCCACAGCACACTTATTCTTTGCAAATCCTCTATCTACCAAGAGCTTTACTAAGGCGTTTAGTACACATCCACCAGTGAACGACCGCATAGCAAAACTCCGAGGCATGGACCAGTAACGTGGCTACTAAGAAGCAGACTGTTAAAAAAGCGAACAAGAAGATTGTAAAGGTACCGAAGACTCGTAGTGTAGATGCGAAGCACAGGAAAAAGCCAAACTATAAAAGCTTTAAACTACATAGATCGATAAAGCACCACGAAGCTACGCTACCTAGCTGGTGGTATCTACTGCGTAAATCGTTTGCGCTGCTCGCTGCTAACAAGAAACAGATATTTGTTTTCTTTCTAATTTACGGATTCCTAAACTTGCTTTTAGTCAGAGGGTTCTCGTCCACAGTAGATATAGAAGGTATAAGAGAGACATTCAACGAAGTAGTTGATAGTGACGGTAGTAGCATGGCAACGGCCATTACGGCGTTCAGTATTTTGCTAGATTCGACTACTCAAGGCACTAACCAGGGAGCTCAAAGCTTCCAAACTGTGCTGCTGATCGTATCCAGTCTTGCTATTATTTGGCTGTATAGACAGCAACAAGCCGGAAGCAAAGTTACTATGAAAATGGCATTCTACAAGGGGATGTACCCCCTGATTCCGTTTCTACTAGTTGTAGCCGTGATGGGCTTCCAGCTGATCCCTGCTGTACTTGGCAACTTCCTCCTTACATCAGTCGTTCAAGCTGGCTTGATAGTAGGTGTGCTCGAACAAGTGCTGTGGACTTTATTCTTCATATCTATGTTGCTATGGTCGTTTTACATGATCAGCAGTTCGGCAATAGCGCTTTATATTGTGACACTCCCAGATATGACTCCGATCCGTGCACTAAGGCAGGCTAAAGAGCTGGTCCACTTTAGGCGGTTTAGTATACTTCGCAAGACCGTAGCTGTCGCAATTATTCTCGTCACACTTCTAACGATCATCGTTATTCCTGTAATCTTCTTATTCCCTGTGTTAGCAGAATGGATATTCTTCTCAATTACTGTTTTGGCAATACCTCTCGCTCACGGCTATATGTTCACTTTGTATAGAGAACTTCTATGACCCCAGACGAACTTTCGCGGTACGTAGAACTGGTAGAGTTACTAAACAAGTATAGCTACGAATACCACACCCTAGATAATCCAACAGTTACAGATGCGGTATATGACGGGTTATTTAACGAGATTAAGCAGTTGGAATCGCAGAATCCCGATCAAATTCTATCGTATTCACCTACTCAGCGTGTAGGTAGCGAGCCAGCTAGTAAGTTTGAGAAGTATGATCATTCTCAACGTATGATTAGTTTGTTGGATTGTTTCTCAGCCGAAGAGTCCAGAGCTTGGCTGGACAGAATCAGCAAATTAGACAGCAAGGTTGGATCAACAGAATTTTGGGTAGACTCTAAGAAAGACGGGCTGGCATGCGCACTTCATTATGAGGATGGTGTCCTTGTACGTGCTGTAACTCGCGGCGACGGAACTACAGGAGAAGTAGTAACCAGCAACATCAGAACCATTAAAACTGTGCCACTGAAGCTTTACACTGACCATGCATATGCCAAAGGCATAGTAGAAGTACGCGGCGAGATAATTATGACTAAAGAAAGCTTTAACAAGCTAAATGAATCTCGTGCAGCTAAAGGCCAAGATAAGTTCATGAATCCACGTAATCTAGCAGCTGGGACAATACGTCAGTTGGATCCTAGGCTTGTATCAGAGCGGCCACTGCGGTTTCATGGCTACGATCTGCTACGCGCAGGTAATGACGCTCCAGTAACTAACGAGGCGACTTACGCAGCTATGAAAGACTTGGGATTCTACGTAGATTCTGAGGCGCACGGCGAACCCACATTTGACGGGGTGTTGAAGTACGCTGAAGCATTTTCTGAAAGCAGGGAAGAACTCCCGTATATTACGGATGGGTTAGTTGTGAAGATTAACGACCGCAACCTGTACGAAAGCTTAGGCAGTGTCGGCAAAAACCCCCGAGGTGCCTTCGCATATAAATATCCAGCCGAAGAAGCCACGACTGTAGTAAAAGACATAGTAATTAGTATTGGACGGACAGGGGCAGCGACCCCCGTAGCGGTATTTGACCCCGTAGTTGTCGCTGGAACTACCGTGAAGCATGCGTCGCTTCATAATGCAGACGAGATAGAGCGCAAGGATATACGCATAGGAGACACTGTAGTGATATTCAAGGCTGGCGATATTATTCCTCAGGTGCAGCAAGTGTTACCAGAACTTAGGCCTAATGACACCGTACGGTTCCGATACGAGCACGAATTATCTAGACAGTATCCAGAGCTAGAATTCCATAGAGCAGACGGTGATGCAGTGTATAGGGTAAAGGGTACTACAGGGCCTATTCTGTTGAAGCGCGGCCTACAGCATTTTGCATCCAGAGTAGCTTTGGACATCGACGGTATGGGCGAAAAGAATGTCGTAGCCTTAGTAGACGCTGGTCTGGTAAAGGATTTTGCAGACATATATACTCTGACAACTACTCAGCTAGAGGAGTTAGATCGTTTCGCAGAAATTTCAGCCAACAAGCTTGTGTCCGCAATATTTGATAAGCGTACACCTCCTCTTGCAAAGTTCATATTTGCGCTAGGCATCAGGCATGTCGGCGCACAGACTGCAGTGGATTTAGCTAATAACTACAAGAAATTCGACAACCTAGGCACAGCTACATATGACTCTCTGAAGTCAGTAGATGGCGTAGGCGACATAGTTGCTGACTCAGTAATTGCGTGGTTTGTAGATGACGACAATCTAGATCTTATAGCTAAGTTTCGTAAATTGGGAGTCTGGCCACAAGACGTAAAGGTGACGTCTGGTAAACTGAGCGGCAAGAGTTTTGTTATTACTGGTGGACTAGAGTCAATGAGCCGAGACCAAGCTGCAGACAAGATTCGTGAGTTGGGCGGAACTTTCCAGTCTAGTGTTTCAAAAGGCACAAGCTACCTTGTGATGGGGGCCAAGGCTGGCCAATCTAAAGCGGACAAAGCTATAAGGCTTGGAACAGAAGTAATATCTGAAACCGACCTTAAAAATCTCTTATAAACCCGTTCATACTACTGGCATCATACACATATTATACGCTATAGCGTATAATATGTGTATCGCTGAAAGAAGTTAAACGTGAAAACATAAGTCTATTCTAGGCTAATACGCTTGTGGTATAATAATGTTAGATCGGGTGTACTGACCCTTCGCAAAAATTAAAACAACAAAAACAAAATCTGCCCTGGGTCAGGGTGGGCACACCCGAATGTTATCGCTCTAGAAATAGGGCGATTTTTTGACCTAATCGTATTTAGCATAAGCGATGTGACGCATATCACGGGTACAGGATCAATTTAGGAGTATAAATAGAGTACAAGTAACCTAAAATAAAAAAAGGTGAATTATGAGTCTCGCAAGACCTAAGTCAGTCATAGTCAGATCATTGTTGGGAATTAGTACTCATGAGTCTGAGCCAACTCCATTCGGGTCAGAACTATTGCCACGAAGTCACAGGTCATCGAGCAGACGAGCATTGGCTAGGAGCTATGAAGGTGCTCTGGGTACTGTATCACAGCTGTTTCCAGAGGAATCGGTAGTAGCCTTACCTCCTATATTAGTTGTATGTGACGGTGAAAGAAGCATGGATGTAGTTTCAATACTGGTTGATCCGGGGACTATGTGTGGCACCTCCATAAGGAATACACGTAACGGTGAAAGTTTACCGACCGATTTTACTAGTATGACAGTTGATAGTACAACCGTTAGAGATATCTGCGCTAGAGTCCAAGCGATGAAAGGATAAATGGTGGAGTATATCGGATTCGAACCGATGGCCTCCTGACTGCCAGCCAGGCGCTCTAACCAACTGAGCTAATACCCCAAGAATCGTTCATTGCTACATCAAGATATCACAGTATTATGTTTCTGGATACATAGTTGGTTAGAGCATACGCTATTTTTGTCTACGCCCAAGGCTGTCCAACTGAGCTAATACCCCAAGAATCGTTCATTGCTACATCAAGATATCACAGTATTATGTTTCTGGATACATAGTTGGTTAGAGCACGGCGCTATTTT
>JBLFWT010000044.1:0-5479 GCA_047611885.1 Saccharimonadales bacterium (SeqCode)
TCGGCACTAGTATGCTCTGGAAGGCCAAGGAGCGTTCCGGTGTGGAGTATGAGCTGATCGATTTAAGGGAATTCGGCCTAGGTCCCAGGAGAAAAGTTGACGACACACTATACGGCGGTGGAGACGGCATGCTAATGCAGGTTGAGCCTCTAGTAGCAGCAGTAGAACATGCTAAAAAGATCGACCCAGAAGCTGTAGTAATGCTACCCACCCCAAGAGGTAAAGTGTACAAACAATCTGATGCTAAACGACTGTCTGCGTCAGGAAAAGGGTTGATTATTGTTTGTCCTAGGTACGAAGGCTATGACGAGAGGGTGGTCGACTGGATTGATGAGCAATTCTGTATCGGCAACTACGTTCTGACTGGCGGAGAGCTACCGGCAATGATCGTTATCGACAGCGTAGTTAGGTTGTTACCTGGAGTATTGGGTGGCGAGACTTCAGCAGAGATTGAAAGCTTCCAGGCAGACGATGTATCGATTGAGTACCCGCACTACACTAGGCCAGAAGAATTCAGAGGATTAAAAGTCCCTGAAGTGTTACTAAGTGGCCACCACGCCAATATAGAAAAATGGCGAAAGGATAACCAGAAATGAGTATTGAAATTAATGATTTCAAGAAAGAAACTATAAGGGCTTCTGGCTTGCTGTGTGAAGAGGTTTTTGGCTATGCACCAGGTACATTTATTGGTGATATTGATGTTGTTGCTGACCAAAAAGGTATAGCTGGAGTCCCTGTGGTTGAAAGAGAAAACAACTCAAGCAAACTAACTTTGTCTGTAGATGGAGCAAATAGGTGGGATGAAATTATTGGCAGGGGAAGTAGGGAAATTGGGCTTAAAACAAGTAGTCTTTATGCTGCAAGCGGTATTGCATTACTCGAGCTTGCAAATGTTGTTCATTATTCTGTTGCAAATGATGACCCTGTATTAAGGTTAATGAAGGTCTCAAAAGCATTCAACGATGATTCCAGTACACAAGATGTTTGCGATGTTCTTTCCCTACACACAGACGTCGATGTTCGTTCGATTGTATTTGGGCTTGAGGCAGACGATTTTGCAGTGGTTAGTAGGCTTCGATATGGTCTTGGTGTTGCTTTGAAAGCCTATGGCACTGACGTGGAAGGAGTGAATCGGTTTTCAGAAACCAACCTTGGTGAAGCAATCAATTCAATAAAAAGGTACAGGCTAGGTGCATCAGGATATCTGTCTGGTGCAATTGCAATTGGCGAGTTAGACCCTGCAAAAACGAGTAGCCGAGAAGTTACCGAAAAAGTACTCTCTGTGGAGTTTCCTTATTTGCAAGTTGCATCTTCAATGCCGATGAACGTGACTGAACTTCTCAACAAGGATGATGTATAATTACTAAATATGAAACGTACGTAATTGATTAGAGGGGATAAAGATGAAGAGATTATTTAAGCCAGTATATGCGCACTGTGATGTGCCTTGCGGAATCTATGAAACGGACACAATGACGCATGCAGCTGCAACATGCAAGCGAATGGTAGAGAAGTATAATGAAATCGGTAATCCGCTGGCTAGCGGGGATGATGAGAGTCCTGAGTCTATGAATACAGCTATCCGCTGTGTCATGACGAAGGAAGAGCACGCACAAAAGTGTAAAGACGAACTATATCTATTGTGGAGCGATTATTTCAAACCAGAGCATCTGGAAGCATTTCCTGATCTACACGAGAAGTTTTGGATGGCTGCAAAGCAGTGTGCTGCAGTAAAACAGCATATGAGCATAGAAGAGTGTGATAAGTTAGTGGACATGGTTCACGGCATCGCACACATGTTTAACGACAGCAAAAAATGATCCTCCTACGCCGAGTTACTGGCGACAGCATGAATCCAACCCTAAAAGACGGTCAACTGATCGTTTGCCACCGTGTCCGTAAGTTTATTGTTGGGCAAGTTGTAGTTGCATTTATGAATGGCAGAGAAGTGGTAAAGAGAATTACTAAAGTAGACGGTGGCCGAATATTCCTAGAAGGTGACAATAAGGATAATTCAACAGACAGTAGGACTCATGGTTCAGTAGTTGATAGCAAAATAGAGGGCGTTGTATTCTGGCCTTCTACCAAGAAGTAGTCCTAATACTAAAGTAGCTTTCGTTCTCGCAAGTATAGATATGCAAGTGTACCAGGTATAAGTGGCTGACCATACGTAGCGATTCTAAATAACAGTGCTATTGAAGTGCTCTGAGTTGGGTCGTAGCCTAATACGACAAGTGCTGCTATAATTCCGGCCTCTACTCCACCAACTCCACCAGGGGTTGGCAATACGCCACCAATCGCTACTCCGAAACTGAGAGCTATTAATGCGTCAAAATATATCAAGTCAAAACCAAGTGCATACGCAGAGAAATCTAACATTGCTGTATGCACGAGTGCGATCGTCATAGCAATAACCAATACTCCACATAATTTAGACGGCGATGTTAGTAGCTTGGCCACTATATTTTTCCACTGTGATAAAGCCTTGTTAGCCTCTTTTCGCGTGCTTCTTGCGTGTCTTAGCCACTGCGCAAATGTCACGATCCCAACCCCAACAATCCCGGCAATTACCAACTGCTCGGACGATATATTGCTAGTCAGTATCTCAAGAGACTCAGGCCTTACTACTAGCGCTATTGCGACTAGCGACAAGTTAGCAAATAACCCAATAATATTGTTAGTTATTACTACCCCTACGGCTTGCTCTATGCTTAGTCCTGTCTTCTTTAGATGTACAGCAGATATGCTCAGGTTGCCGATCCCTCCAGGTATGACGCGTCCTGGACCTGCACCAGCTAGGTGGGCTAACATGGTCGTCCTGATACGCAGTTTCTTGGGCTTTGGTGTCAGCATCTTGTAGCTAATCGCTGTCAAGGGCTGCAATAACCAGTAACTAGCCAGTAGTAGAACAAACCAAATTACTTCAACTTCAGAAATTGTGTGAACTGCATCGGATATCAGCTCTCTTTGGGTATAAGATAGCAATCCTAATAACAATAGTCCGCCCAATTCTAAAAACGCTCGTTTTTTCAGATGTGGATGGTGTATTTTGGCTATTAGGTGTTTCATAAATTTCTCGGTTAATTCTTATGCTTATCAGGTCGTAGTATAACATCTTTAAAACCCTGACGAATCAACTAAGATTTATTTGCATAAGCATGATAGAATATTAGTAAATAAGGGCACCGTATGAATCAAGACATATTGAATAGGTTAAAGGAAAATTACAGGGCAGACATAAGCACTGACGACGTATCGCGTGAGGCAGCAAGCACCGATGCCAGCATTTTCCAGGTAATGCCCCAGGCCGTGACTGCACCTGTTGACGTAGAGGATCTAATGACTCTAGTGCGCAATGCCAATGGGGTTAAAGATAATGGTCAGGAAGTTAGTTTGTCTGTACGAGCTGGTGGCACATGTATGTCAGGCGGCTCACTTAGCGAAGGCATAATAGTGGATTTGAAGCCAGGATTTAACTGGGTAGGTGAGTTCGACCTTAAAGAATGCTCAGTTTGGGTTGGATCCGGGACTTACCATAGAGATCTAGAAAAAGCAGCTAGCGAACACGGCCTACTGTTTGCTCCCTACACATCGTCAAAAGATATTTGTGTAATTGGCGGTATGGTAGGTAATAATGCCTCCGGTGAAAAGAGCATACGATATGGCGCTACAGTAGACAATGTAATGGCCGTTAGGATGGTTTGTTCCGACGGAAATGAGTATGAGTTCTCGTCAATTGATCAGCAGACATTCAGGGAGAAGTTAACTCTAGAGGGTTTCGAAGGCGATATATATCGTCAGCTGAACGATTTAGTGGAGCAGAACTGGGATACTATACGATCAGCAAGACCAAAGGTTAAGAAAAATGCAGCCGGATACGGCATATGGAGATTATGGAACAAAGATAAATCCGACTTTAACATTGCTAAGCTAATAGTTGGAGCCCAGGGTACTCTAGGGTTTGTAACAAGCGCTAAGCTACGTTTGATAGAGAAGCTTAATCACAAGCGTATGATTGTGATCCCTATAAAGGACCTAGCTCATCTAGCATTAGGCGTGCAGACTGTAATGGCAAACAACCCAGAGGGGCTAGAAACTTACGACCACCATACATATGAACTAGCAAAACAGTATCTACCAGAGGAAGCTCAACTAGCCAAAATAGCTGAAGGCGAGCATATGGTATTGATGGCTCAATTCGTAGAACATACTAAGGATCAGACAGATCATTACGCTGAGGTCTGTAAGCAAGCTTTGGAACGAAAAGGTTACTCAGTCCACCTTGTAGACGATCCGGCAGAGGTAGAGGCTCACTGGGCAATTAGGCGAGCTAGTTTCAAGCTATTAATGGAACATCCTCAGCCAAACACTGCTGCCGTGCCATTCCTGGAAGACACAATTGTTTCTATTGAGCACTATGGAGAGTTCCTGTCGGCATTAGAAGCTATTCTGTCTGACTACGAAATGATATATACATATGCAGGTCACATAGGGGATGGAAGCATCAGGTTGATTCCACTTATCAACATGGAAGCAGACGATGCAGCAGATAAGGTATTTGAGCTAATGAGGCGTACTGCTGACCTGGTATTTGCGTTTGGGGGAAGTATGAGTGCAGACCATAATGACGGACTTATCAGGTCTCCATTACTGCCTAGGATGTACGGTCCTGAAGTGACACAGCTATTTAAGCAGACCAAAGCAATATTTGACTCCCGTAACCTGTTCAACCCAGGGAAGAAGGTTGGAGCTTCTCTTGCATACTCTAAGCAACACATGAAAAGAACCAACGAAGCGCCAAAGGCCGTCCCGAAAGTAATTACTGTTAAGTAAACTATTCCTACTTCTATGACAAATAAAAATAGTGACTATACAATGTATAGTCACTATTTTTAAGTCTTTTGGTTTTAAGCTACAGTAACGTGTTGTGGGTAAAATGCCACGTAGTTCGTGTAGTCGTATCCGACTTTTTTGTCAGATCCTTCTTTTGGTGTCGGGTAGTACCATGCAGCATTTGCTGCTTTAGTATCTCCATCGACTAGATCGTAGTAGTTTGAAGTGCCTTTCCAGTGACAAACAGTAGAGAAGTCGCTATCTACTAGGAAATCTCTATTTACTGATGCTGGTGGGAAGTATTGGTTCCCCTCTATGTATATTGTTTCGTCGCTTTCTGCTAGTATCTTTCCGTTCCAAGTTGCCTTCATCTTTTCTCCTTTGTGTTCATGAATATTTTGAGCGAGCACCTAGCGCTCATCTTCCGCTTCGTAGGACTTCATCGTGTAACTTACACGACTCTGTCTCCGATGCTCAGCTGAACACTATCTGCTCGGCTCAAAAGATCCATTTATCTTATTATGATTGTTAATTCTCGTGCTCTTACTATCTAAGTCCTAAGATACAGATCTATATTTTTCTCTACGCTAGTGCTGCGTCTATGCTCGCTCGGTCGAATCCTAGGATTTTCTCTTCGTTTGTACCG
>JBLFWT010000045.1:0-4298 GCA_047611885.1 Saccharimonadales bacterium (SeqCode)
TAGTACCATGCAGCATTTGCTGCTTTAGTATCTCCATCGACTAGATCGTAGTAGTTTGAAGTGCCTTTCCAGTGACAAACAGTAGAGAAGTCGCTATCTACTAGGAAATCTCTATTTACTGAAGCTGGTGGGAAGTATTGGTTCCCCTCTATGTATATTGTTTCGTCGCTTTCTGCTAGTACTTTGCCGTTCCAAGTTGCCTTCATAATGTTCTCCTTCGTGTGCATGAATCTTATGTTGATTGTTAATTCTCGTGCTCTTACTATCTAAGTCCTAAGATACAGATCTATATTTTTCTCTACGCTAGTGCTGCGTCTATGCTCGCTCGGTCGAATCCTAGGATTTTCTCTTCGTTTGTACCGTCTTCGTCCGTTATGACGGTGAAGGGTACTCCTAACTGGCCGCTCTGCTCAAATAGCTCTTTTGCTATAGCCTGGTCTTCATCAGCCATCTTTACTTCGTACTTAACGCCCTTGTCGTTTAAGTAGCTTTTTAGCATCTTACAGAAACCGCATGTTGCTGTTGAATATACTGTTACGTTTTTCATATCAAAACCTTATCTTTCAGTTACTTTTATTAATTCACTAACTAAACTATCTTCTTCCCGCAGCGAATAGCAGATCTTCTGGCCCATGCGTTCTTTTTCTACTATTCCTAGTAGCTCAAAGTTACGAAAATGTTGCGAAACTGCAGATGGTGAGATTGATAGCCTATGCGCAATATCACTCACACATAGCTCTTCCTCAGACGACAAAAGTTTAAATATCTTAAATCTCGTGTCATCTCCTAGAAGCTGCATCGCTCTAACCAGTCTGGTTTCTTTTTTTGATAATGTTGTTCTTGCTGTCATACCAAGTACTTTAGCAGATACTTAAACGTTAATCAACCATTATTTTCATTATTTTTCTTCAGTTTTCTTTAAGTCATTAGTATTGCTGATCACTTCACCTAGTTTGAATATAGAATAGCTGATCAGTATTATGCTGATCCAGTTCAGATAGTTACTTAGCTGAGACGTGAATACAGACGATGTTGCACCTAGCGTAGCGAGTAATGGTGCAAGCACTGATGTACCACAGGCAACACACCCGCCACTTAACATGGCAAATACTAGTCCAGCTCCACCACTTTTCTTAGGAATTTGTTTTAATCTACCTGTTTTAATTACATTTACTATCAGGGCTGTATTGATTCCGAAGAATATACCGAACAGTATTATACCGGTCGCTTGAGAGCTTGAGTAGGCGGTGTATATACCAGTTTGTACATCCCAGAAGAAGCGTATTTTTTCGAATACGGTTATCGGTGCGTCTACTACTATATATTTCACTAGATCGAAGTTTAGGGACCATATTACGAAGCCGCTAAGGATGAAGCTCATTACTACGGCGAGCAGGATGTACGAAGGCTTCTTTGCTACATGCTTCACTCCATTTAAGCTATTTAATAGCCTTATTTTGAATGGTGCTTTTATAGTTTTGGTTTTCATCGTAGCTCAATATCTAGAAGCGTTTTGAATACACTATACGGCTGACCGCCTACAAAACTCTGTTGTCCTACGGCGAACCCAGGTGTGCCTTGTATTTCGTCATCTGCTGCAAGCAGTAGGTTGTTGTCTAGGTTTGAGTTAAATCTGTCGCTATCAACACAGTTCGTAAACACGCCAGTGTCGATCCCAAGGGGTTCTGATATTGACGCCAAAGTAGACGTCGTGAGTATGTTCTGGAATTCAGACTCAAAGTTACCGCTTGAGTAGTAGTTGTCGTACATGTAGTCCAGTACAGTGCCGTGGTATTCCTCAAATAATCCCTGTTCAAGCGCACAGTAAGCACCTCTACCGGCATTAGCTGAGTCTGGGCCAATGATTGGTGTTATACGTACTTCGATGTTAGCCAAATCTGTATCTACGTAGTTCTGCTCTATTTCCGCTCCGGTTGTGCGGTGAAAGCTATTGCAGCTTGGACATTTATAGTCAAAATACTCTACTACTGTCGCTTCTGCAGATGGGTTACCAATAGTCAGTTTAACTGCATTATCTACATTGTTCTGCTGAAGAGTCGATGCTCTCTGCGTTGATGCTTCTTCTGAAGTTGTGCTACTAGCGTTAGTTATAAAAAATGCTCCGCCTGCTACTAACAGGATAAACACGATTAGAACCGGTAATAGATCTTTCATTTTTCACCTTTATTGCTTTAACATTTAAGCAAATACTTAACTATCTTGCAACAATTTGTTATGATTACTGGAGCAATTAAAGGAGACCAATATGAGTAAAGAAAAGTTGAGGATACTGGTACTAGCAGGAACTACGAGAGAGCAGAGAAAGTCTATTCATGCTGCAAAGTTCGTTAAAGAAATCGGTGAAACCTATGAAGATGTAGAGATTGATTTTGTAGATCCTAAAGATTTAGTTCTGCCAGGCGACGGTAATGATCCAGAAGGCAAAGATCCAAAATATACAGAAAAGACAGAGAAAGCTGATGCGTTTTTCATCATAACTCCGGAATACAACCACAGCTTCCCAGGTAGTCTGAAAAGAATGCTGGACAGTGAACTTTCTAACTACATACATAAGCCAGTAGCTATAGCAGGTGTATCTGCCGGTATGTGGGGCGGAATACGTGCAGTCCAGTCGTTAATACCAGTGGTTAGAGAACTTGGAATGGCAGTCACATTCACCGATGTTTACTTTACTAGCAGCTATACACTATTTACCGACGATGGATCTATTGCTGAAGATCGCTCAGAACTATATACTAAGTCTACGAGAAAAGCGTTTGATGAGCTGATATGGATGGCCAAGACGCTTAAACATGGAAGAGATAATATAAAGTAAAATCGGAAAGTTTTAGAGAACACATGAACAAGGTAATTGCAGGAATCGTAATACTATTAATAACTGGATCAGGGATATTTATAGTTTTTGGAGAAGATAGCGAACAGATGACTGCTAGCAATGGTTCTATATCGTCAACGGATGCAGCAGAAGCCTCAGCAACCAATGACTCTGAAGCAACTCAAGAAATGACCGAAGTAGCTCAAATGGAAGCAGGATCAGAAGATTCCGAGCAATCAGAATCTGCTGAACCGAGTAACTCCCTAGGGTACGTAGACTATTCAGATAGTGCGCTAGAGGAGTCTAAGGGCACTAAGAGAATAGTATTTTTCCACGCTAATTGGTGTAGTACTTGCGTATATTTTGAAGGTCAGATAGAAGAAGAAGGAGTTCCGTCAGACATTACCGTTCTAAAAGCAAACTACGATAAAGATACAGACCTGAAGAAGAAGTACGGTGTAACAATACAGTCTACGTTCGTATTACTAGACGAGCAGGGTAATGTGGCCGAAACATGGCCGTTTGCCAGCGGATTACGCAGCATACAAGATCTATACGACGCTGTCTAAGCAACTAAAGGGGAATAAATGGACTTACAGTTATTACTCGTCTCATTCATAGCAGGGGCGCTCACAATACTCGCCCCATGCATCTTTCCTTTGTTGCCTATATTGATAGGAACTGCAGCAGACGGTAAAGCAAGTAGAAACCGTGCATTTGTAGTAATTGGCTCGCTATTGGTTTCGATAACAGTCCTGACCCTACTAATTCACGGTACATCGAACGCTCTTAACATTGACGAGGGCAAACTTAGGCTGGTCAGTGCATTGATCATATTTGCAGTCGGGGCGGTCACTTTGTTCCCGATTATCTGGGAGCACATAAGCGCCAAGTTTAACTTGTCTACTTCTAGCAACAAACTACTAGGTAGAGCGATGCAAAAGGGCGGTGTCGGCGGTGATATATTGGTGGGTGCATCACTGGGGCCGGTATTTTCAAGTTGTAGTCCAACATACGGGATCATAATTGCTTCAATACTACCGCAGAATTTCGCAACAGGCACACTATATTTGCTGTGGTACGTCTTTGGTCTTGGTTTGATGTTCGCAGCAATAGCATTGATGGGGAATAAGTTTGTTAAAAAGCTGGCATGGGCTACAGATCCAAACGGATGGTTTAAGAAATCTATCGGCATACTGTTTCTAGTAATTGCGCTGGCAATACTGTTCAACCTGGATAAAAGCCTAGAGTCTTGGCTTCTCGGATTCGATTTCTACGATAATCTTGTTAATTTTGAGCTAAATCTAAATAACTAAATAACTCTCTCCTTAAGGAGGCTGTATGAAGAAAATTACCTTAGCAAACCTGACTATAGTCGCCGCTGTTTTAGTATCGGCTACAGCCGCATACTTCTACACCAATAACTCTGATGATAACTCAACTGGGTTGGTAGCGACCGAGA
>JBLFWT010000046.1:0-4137 GCA_047611885.1 Saccharimonadales bacterium (SeqCode)
TAGGACTAACAGCTGCTCTTAAAATAGGCTGCATGCGTGCAGTAGGCGCACTGGGGAGTGTCGAGAACGAGGATATCTGCATAGATGGCAATATCAACTATCTCAAGGATGTATACGAGAAGTCGTTTTCGAAAATAGGGGCAGACATACATGAGCCAATAGTTTCTGCTGCATCTGTATATGCCAAAGTGATCAGAGATAAATCTATGACTAAGTTACACTTTAGCTTGCCATTATATGGGTTCAAAAACCACGTAGGCTACGGTACTCAAGAACATATCCAGGCTTTGAAAACGCACGGAGTAACTGCTCATCATAGAAAGTCGTTCAAGCCTATTAGCGACCTAATCAGTTAGTGATCAAAGTGTCTGGACCAGACAACTGCATGAGTTGTGTAGCTAGCACGTCAATGTTGATTATGTCTTTTTGATTAGGCGGTATCTCTGCAAGGCCGGTTGACACAGATGATACTTCGAATATCCAGATGTCCCAGATGTCCTTTGGTAGTCCTTGGATCGTACCAAACTCACTTAACTTAGGTAAGTTAGCAAAGTCGATACAACTCACATAGCTAATCCCTGTGCCTACTAGCATAGTTTCTGATAGTCTGGCGAGTGCGACGGGAGTGGGCGTAGACACTAATAGCATTTGTCTTAAATCTACTCATCAGCGCCAAATCCCATGCAGCACCTTCATGTGTGTAGGCCCCAATTACTTCGAACTCAAACCCTCCACGAATTTCGTCTACTCCAAAAGATAAAGAACGTCTTCGATCTCCGGGCGTCCATAAAACGCCAGTATTATTGTTGGGCGCAAACATTTTTTCTCATATTATCTATAACTTTAGCAAAACGATCCTGTAGCACAAAATATCAATATGCAAATTTCGTTATATAATTATACTAACTATGAATAGTACTGATATAGGCCAAGAAGCTGAAAAGCTAGTAGCAATACTGTTAAAGAAGCAGAAGCACAAAGTACTAGCTATGAACTGGCGAACTAAAAGGTGTGAAATAGATATAGTCAGTAGGCGCAAGAACACGATATATTTCACAGAAGTTAAATATCGTGGTTCAGATAGCTGGGGAGATGGCCTAAGCTATATTACGCCCAAGAAGCTAAAGCAGATGCAGTTTGCTGCAGAAATGTGGCTGGCAAGCAATGAATGGGACGGCGAATCGTTACTTATGGCAGCATCTGTAGACTCCGATAACTCAATCGAAATAGTAGAGATTAGTTAGACTTAAACCATTTCAGTGCTACTTGCGCATCTCTAGTACGCCATGCAGTTGAGGTTTCGATGACCTCTATCCCTTGATTGTATGTACGCTCGATAGATGGCTCCAGGACTGATCCAAAGAATTCTTTGTAATCTTTCAGAAGCTTCTCGTCTGCAAAACACCTAGCCGCATATATGGGCATTCTGAAGAAGCTAAGATCAGATCCTATGTTTTCCTTCAGCCATTCCCAGTTTTCCTTCAGCCATTCCCATGTAATCATTCTTCCGTGGCGGTTCATCATACTGTAAGCAACCCAATAGGATACATCTTGCAGCTTTATGACGTCTGCTTTGATTAGGTCTAGTACTTTGGAGTGTATTTCTTTCTGCTCAAAGCTAGTGACAGCTGCTGTGATAGCTAGCTTTTCATTACTTGACGTAGAGTCCTTATATACGGTCAGTAATTCATCGAATTCCTTTTGGCCCCCGACCTTAACAGCTACTGAGTATATAGTAGCCCGTAGATCTGGATCTACATCTACATCATTATCCATTTTATCTCTATAGAGCTCTATGCATCTATCCACTACTGATTCCGTTTCTGCACCAGCAGCTAACCCTATAATCATTGGTCTAAGCAGTGTATCTAGATGATCTTCGCCTGACTTTTTGTCCCAGCCGATTCTTTCAAGCTGTGGCGCAACTAGCTTCCTGACGAATGGCTTCATTATATCGCGCAACTCATCATCTGTATCGTCTTTGCTAAGAGTATTGCGTATTGAACCTATACTTGACGCTATTACTTCCCAGACTGTTAAGCTTTCTTCGTCCCGATAATGAGATAGTAGGTCTAGATATTCGCTAACGGTCTGGTAGCCTGCTTTGGTGGTTTCAAAACTATCGTATAGTAGCCCCATCCTGTCTGTGTCTGATAGCTCACCAGCATCCAGTGCCTTCAGCTGAAGTTGCTGTATGTCATGAGAGTAGTTGACCTTATAGAATCCGGTTTGTCCCATATTGATTTTCACTGGAGTTTCTCCGGTAAGAACTACGTTCGTTGACTTTTTACTGATCTGGTCAGCTTCTAGTCCTTCGGCCAGTAAAGGTACCGGCCAAAGAGTCTTGTCGTTACGAGCTTCGCTGGAAGGGTTTGTTACGTATCGGGACTGGGTGATTGTTAGATGATCGTTTTTACGGCTAACATCTAGAATTGGATAACCAGGCTTCGATGTCCAAGCGTTCATGAACTTCCTGACGGGCTTTTTAGACACATCTTCAAGTGCTTGCCATAGGTCCACAGTGTCTGTGTTTGCATAAGAGTGCTTCTTTAAATAGTGTCTTATACCTTCTTTAAATAGTTCTGGACCAAGGAAATCGTGCAGCATATGTATGACACTGGCGCCTTTTTGATAGCTGATTGCATCAAAGATTGATCTAATTTCATCGGGATGGTGTACCTCTACCTCGATTGGGTGTGTGTGCTCTAGCGCGTCCAGTCCTTGAGCAGACAGCTGCTCGTCCACATTAAACTGCGTCCATAGCTGCCATTCAGGGAATATGTGGTCGACTGCGAGATATTCCATCCAGCTAGCGAATCCTTCGTTCAGCCATAGGTCTGTCCACCACCGCATTGTAACTAAGTTCCCAAACCACTGGTGAGTAAGCTCGTGCGCAACTACTAGCGCTACCCACTGTTTTGCACCAATAGATGTATGTTTTTCATCACATAGTAATGCCTGTTCCCTGAAAGTAATTAGTCCCCAGTTTTCCATAGCGCCACTAGCGAAATCTGGAAGTGCAACAAAATCGCATTTTGCTAGTGGATAGGGAATGTCAAAGTACTCCTCGTAGAAGTCCATGCACTTAACGGCTACTTCTAAAGCGAATTTTGAATGTTCAATCTGGTCAGGAGTAGAGTAGGTTCGTATCGCAACACCTCGGGAGCTCTTAGCTTCTAGATATTTCATATCGCCCACTACAAATGCAGCTAGGTACGTGCTCATCACAGGCGTGACGTCAAACTTTGTCGTAGTTCTGCCTCCTTCACTATTTTCAGATATTACAGTTGTGTTGCCCAAAGCTACCTCGCCTTTAGCGTGCGTTAAGGCTAGGCTGAATGTTGCTTTTGCTTCCGGTTCGTCTATACACGGGAACGCCTCACGAGCATGATGACTTTCGAACTGAGTAGCTATCAGCTGCTTCTTCACTCCGTCTACTTCAAAATTACACGGGTAAACGCCGTCCATATTGGCGGTAATTTTGCCCTCAAAGTTCATATGGACCTCGTATTGACCAGGGAATATATCTGCGTCTGAATGCATCCTTACCTCATCGAGCTTGTTTTGCAGAACTGTTCTAGACACTACAATCTCGGTGCCGTCAGATTTCTTGATTGATGCATCAGATATCTTAAGACCCTTTTGGTGAAGCGTCATTCTTTGGCTTGGCCTGCCGACTTTTTTGCCGTTAATCGTTACGGATCCCGTGAATGACTTTTTGTCATCACTAATAGATATCTGTACATCATAATGCTCTGGAATAAATTGTTTGTATAGTCTTGTTACGTTTTTGCTCATACGTACAAGTGTACCAGAGATGATACATACATCTAGGCCATAAATCGTCCAATTGATATCTATCTTGCTTAGTGCTATAATGTAGGTGTTCGTCCGGCCTATGTGGTCGGATTTTTTTGTAAAGAAAGCAGATAAAGAACAATTAATAATCAATCAGATTTTTAACAATATTAACTTGTGTCACCCCAATAATTCAAGGATTGGCACAGTAAAGTGTTTACCTATCGGTGAGCCATATCTGTTCTGGGCGAGCAGCGGAGACAGAACCGTATACTATATACGGTGAAGTCCCACGCAGACGCAGCATAGAGCAGATAGGGCCGCTGATAGTAGACACGT
>JBLFWT010000047.1:0-3973 GCA_047611885.1 Saccharimonadales bacterium (SeqCode)
CTTACTTCTTACTTCTTACTTCTTACTTCTTACTTCTTACTTCTTACTTCTTACTTCTTACTTCTTACTTCTTACTTCTCTTATTGTAACAGTGCTGCAGCGGTTATTGCTGCAGTTTCGGCGCGTAGGGTGAACTCGGAGATAGCTATATGTTGGACACCCTCATCTGTAAACATCTGCTTCTCTTTATCCGTCCAGCCACCTTCGGGGCCCACTAGCACGGCTAGTGGAGACTGAGGGTTAAGGGTTGAGGGTTGAGGATCAGCACTTGATTGCTCTGCAATCAATAGATGGACTTTGTCTTTTAGCTCATGGATTAGTGATTTTGGCGTTATGGGTTCACGGAGCCTAGGAATGTCTGATCGTCCGCTTTGCTCAGCCGCTTCTATTACGATTTTCTGAGCTCGTTCCGTATTAAACCCTGTCTTTTCAGTCCTATCACTGACTAATGGCACAAAATGGCTGACACCTAGTTCTGTGCCTTTTTGTAGGACCCAATCGTTCTTGTCTTTCTTGAGAAGTGAGAAACAAAGATATAGTTCTCTCTTAGGTAGTTTAGGCGTCATGTCAGTTATTAGTTCTACGTGAGCTGCATTATCGCCAACTTTCAATATCTTATACAGCCTATCCTCCCCCAAGGAGTTAAATAGCTCTACTTCCCTGTCTACATCGAAACGAAGAACCTTTGTCCATTGATGGAACAGATGCTCGTCATCCATCCAGAAGTCGCGTGTAAGTGGTGTATTGCCTAGGTAAAATCTATGTAGCTTCATCTACTTCAACTCTAGCACAACTAAACATTCTATATGCGGGGTACGTGGAAAGAAGTTGTATCCACGTGCGAACTTCACATCGTACGACTCGCTTAGTATTGCTACGTCCCTAGCTTGCGTGCTCGGGTTGCAGGATAGATACAGTATCTTGGCTGGCTTTGCGTCCAAGAATGCAGCAACTACGTCTTTATGTAGTCCTGCGCGCGGAGGATCAACTATCACCGACCTGTCGCCTGTTATATGCTGCAAGGCAGTTTCAGTGGTAGCATGTACGACTTCTATGTCAGATCCAGATGCGTTTACTTCGGCCATCTTGATGTTTGTGTTGTCCGATTCTACTAGTATGTCGGACGCAACCGCTATTCCAATCGTGCCTACTCCGCTATATAAGTCGACAGATTTGCCATCCCCTAGATGGTTTTTTATATCAGACAGCGCCTCATCGAACACCGGTAGGTTAACCTGGAAGAACGATAATACGTCATATGTGATATTTATACCGTTTATGCTATCAGACAGGTTTATATCACCAAGTGAATATAACTTCCTGGTTGGTACCGATGCAGGAGACTGAGGATTAGAGTAATAAACATCCAGCCCCTGAAGGCTGTCAGGAAGCTTTAAGTCTTTTAATGACTCTGTCTCCGTTTTAACGAATAATGCAGCTACAGCGTCGCCTTTGGCGGAACTGCGCAACATTAGTGTCTTTAAGTGTCCGCCCCATACAGATAGTTTGTTCAACTGGTCTCGGACGTCGCGAGCGGCTTGGTTAATGAACTCATTTGTTAATGCCGACCCATCAATCATCTGCTTGCCGTGGGAGCCTCGTCGGAAGTGCGCCAGATGCAGACCGTCGTCATCGCCCCAGAACCCGAACTCTTGTTTGTTGCGATACCCTAGTTCACTACCAGCGGAGAAGAAGTCGCTAAACTCTAAGGATATCTTTTCCCTACCAAAGGATTCCTCTAGTATCTGTTGCTTGTAGCTATTTTCAGCCTTAAACTCTACAACCTGCCAGGGGCTAGTGGAAATATAGCTTTCTGGCTCTAATGGTTCGATCCTATCCTTACTGGCGACTTCTACCGATGTAGCTATGCCTTCCAGGTAGGAAGATTTCTTTTTTGTCAGCAGTACATCAACCGTTTCACCGGGTAGTCCACCCCACACAAAAAGCTTTTTGCCCTGATGTTCAGCAATACACTGACCGCCATGAACGAACTTGTCTAACTTTATGCTCTTAATAGTTCGGTATTTCATCTAGGTGCTCTCCGTAATTTAAAACAGGTAACTAAATCTATAGTTACCTGTTAATAGTTTATTGCTTTTGCTTAATTAGATAGTAGATTTAGGAAAATCAGCCATACAACTGTCGATGTTAGAGCTAGGCTAAACAGCATGTATAACTGTTCGCTGTAGATGTAGTCCGCCCATCGGCCAATGCTCTTTGACGTTAGTTTCGAGTTGATTTCTATCAGTAAAGTGCCTACGAAACCAGCGCTTGCAATATACAATGTCGGTATATCTAGTGCACTACCACCGTACTTGTGACTTCCAAGTACATATAGGCCAATAACTAGCCACGGCAACAGCCCAAGCTTCTTTTTGAACATATGCATCATCTTGCTCTCTTTAGTCTCGTCGCTTGAAGCCATATTCAGGGCGAATGCCGTAGATGTTAGACCCATGATCATTAGTAGCGATGCTAGGTCAGTTACACCGATAACCATTGATATTGCGGCCACTAATACTGAGCCTCCTAGGCTATAGTTCGCCCATCTGAGCTTATTAGTGTTTTCCTTAATTCCTTTTTCGTACTGTGTTCTACCCGCTGAGTAGGCTAGATATAGGTGCGTAAGTGCTGATACTCCTAGTACGAATGCTAGGACGTATACGATATTGATATCGAATAGAGTTCTGCTTCCCTGCACTAATGTTGATTCAGCTAAACTATCTGTTGTAGTGTAGCTAGTAGTAACCTGGAAAAGCTTTTCATCGCTTAGCTTCACTAATGCTGCTGCTTGTGCTGCATAAATTGCCGCAAGAGCCCAGTTATACAGATTCAGCCTTTCCATGAGTGGAGACTTACTTTTAGTAAATCTAGCCTTTGTTGTCACGGTCTTCTTTGCAGCTGCCGCTGAAACTTTTTTGGCAGATAGTTTTTTAGCTACTGCCTTCGTAGATTTAGTAGTAGTTTTCTTTGATTTGATTGCTGCTTTGCTAGCAGTCTTCTTTGTAGTTTTCTTAGTTGTAGCCATAGTTAGTTTCTATTCATAAGTCTCGAGTTAACGATCCGTATGATTTCCTCCTTATTTCTTACCCTAATTATACATCCGACGCCTAACTTTGTCATCACCCATTCCCACCACCCCACACATAACTAGCGTGTTATTGCAGTTAGGCTGCTTTTAGGACAGTAATTTCTGAAGTTTTTCGAATTTATTTTGAAAAACTTCTGTCATTATTGGGGAGGTAAGCAGCCAGAGAAGTGTGTTCATACACATTCGCCGCGCGATGAGAGGAGGAGTCACCTCCTCTCCTAGGCTTGCGTTAAAAGTTTATTTCTTCGTCTATGACTTCTTGCAATAAGTCTATAATCTCATCCGGCCCCGCAGCCAAAGTAGTGAATATGAATCGCCGCGGAAGTATCCCATTACCTTCTGGATCTCCGGGATTAGCATCTATAGACCCTACCCATTCACCTCCAGGTGATGCGATCGCTGCAGAAGTCGCCGGAGCGTCTCCATCAGAAGTATTTATATTCAACACTGTAAACTGCGAAGACAATCCTGGATATCCATCGTCATCAAATACTGTGCCGTCTTTTAGTGCATTGTACTCTCCGTGATCCGCTAGAACGCTGAAACCTGCTCCGTTATTGCTAAACCAGCTTGATGGATCAGAAGCATTTGTCTTTAAGTGAGAACAGCAGTTGCTAGGTAGCCCATCTGACCATGCATCCGTAAAGAGAACGTACTGTATATCAGTAGCATTTATTAAGTCCAACTCATCGCCTGGACCATATACGGACTCTAGCCTCATACGAGCCAGAGATGCAGGCAAATGATCTTGCCCGTCATAGTATGAAGGGCTGCTGTGACCGTACCGTCTGTCCCAGCTTTTTGCTGTAGCTGCATCGCTAGTAAAGGGGACTGTGACATCGTATTTGTGCGCCTGAGAATAATGACCAGTTCCGTATTGGA
>JBLFWT010000048.1:0-3398 GCA_047611885.1 Saccharimonadales bacterium (SeqCode)
AAAATAGTCGAGAGTGTAGCTACCCTAGATCCTGTCCGACAGGGTCAAGGGTCTAGAGTCTCTTCACCCGCACCAACCATAAGCACTATCTTAGGATGGTGTTTTTGCTTTTACTGCTACTATATATGCAACAATTACAAAATTTATGTGAAAGGCGGCAGTATGACAAAAACAAGCATGAACAAGACTAAACAAGTAACGGAACCAAGAATTTTAGCAATAGGAAGACTACAGTCAACTTTAGATATTTTAGTTGATGAGTGGGAAAGGTATGGCAGAAACGTTATTGCCAGCAACTCGAAAGAAAGGATTAAGGAAGTAATTGAAGCTGACTCAATAGATTTTATCGTCATTGGTGGTGGGCTTCCTGACGATGAAAGAGAAGAAATGGTGGAATACATTGCTAAAATCGACTCTAATATCAAAGTTCATCCAATGCCTAGAACCGATGAAACTCAGGGACCATATAGTTTCATCTCATTCCTAAACAATACTGCGATCATGTTTAAAGTGCGTAAAGCAGCGGATCAATAAAAACTTATAGCTATTTGTCAGTGTAACTCCCAGCTACCACTTACTTGATAGATACTCCTGATAAGGAACCTCTAATATTTGCCTCCAACGATCGATCTCACCCCTAATTTCGTGAAAACTTTTACGAAGGGACTGCACCACGAAAAGTGACCCCTGTTATAGGGGTCTTTTTTCTTGTTTGGGCTGAATAGTTTCTAACTCTCGGCCGAATAGATAAAAAATAGTCGAGGGTTGCAGTCAGGCTCTTGTTCCCAGCCCGACTGGGTCAAGAGTCTTAGAGTCTCTTCTTCGCTATTCGCTGTCTAGCGAAAGCGAACGCACTAATCTAAGAAGTTAAATCCACAATTCGTTTTTCACCCATCTGTAAGAGGGCAGTCCTCTTATCTCCTATCCCTTGGAAAGGAACAGATAAGATTGACCTTCACCTATCGAGCCATGTTAACTCGTGTATTGTTGTCTCTAGTAAACTCCAGAATTCAACTGAAAGTCCTGACCTGTATCTAGTGTAGTGACGATGAAGAATTTTGTGCAAGGAGGGTATTCAATATCTCCTTTATCAATATCGTAGAACGTACCTCCGCATTTACTGCCGCCATCAAGTTCGCCTGAATAAGCATAGCTACCGCTGTTAATCCCAATTATCTTGCCGGCCGGGTCTATAAATAATGCCTTGTTAGCTCCGGGCATTTTCTCAGAGATGAATTCCTCTTGGTCAGATCCAAAATAGGCACTAACTTCTCCACTAATATGCAGTCGTATATCAAAGGCAGTTTTCATGGCTTTGATGTCTGCTATCCTTTCTCGGTCGTCCTCAGTCTCGGCTATTTGTAGATCAGGGCTGAAGACTGAATTAGAAATGAAATTGTAGTCCACTATTTCGGGCAAAGGTATGGGCGTAGTAGCAGCAGCTATCTCTTCAGTCGATGGCAATTCTATTTGTATTCTTAGGGTATGTCCGGCGAAGTTGATAGTCTCTATAGATTTTAGTGTGTTCTCCGCGTTGAGCTCTAGTTCTATATCAATCTGCTTTTCCGTTAAGTCTGATTTAGATATATCAGCTGTGAATATGCGGTATCCAATCCTGCCGTCGATCATAGCTAACAGATCGTATAGTGCTGTTGGGCTTATAGTCGCATCAGTAGATACATTTGCATCGTTCTGGCTTTCGTCTTCTGCTTCTGCCTCTACGTCTTCTTGAGTCTCTTTGCCATCAGAGACTTCTGTTTCTTCATCCTTTGAAGTGTCGTCATCTTCCGTTTCTAGAATTAGAGTCTCACTGAAATCGACTTCATTCGGGGGCGTAAAATTAGGCAAGGCCGGTGTCGCACCTAAATATGTACCGATTTCGATCCATTTACTCTGCAGATTATCTAAGTTCTTGCTATCTGGCTCTCCAAGCAACAGTACGTTCTTCATGAAATCTAACGCTTCGACGTCATCTCCAGATAGCTTTATAAGAGTCTTGCCACCAGTCTGTATTAGCACGTTATCACCACTGACTACTTTGGTGTTTCCAGAATCATCAAACGAGATGCTGTATTCATTTCTGCCATCCCCAAGCTCTATCTTTAGCTGATAATCATTAGCTACGGGCTTAAACTCGCTTACTGCGTCGATAGCTAGTTGCTCATTTGTAGCAGGTGACTGATCGTACTTATTGTCCCCAGTCACGTCAGTGTTTGATTGGTCAAGTGCGTTGTATATAAAATACCCGCCTAGAAAAGCGACTAGAATAACTACGGGTATCAACAGCATCTTTAGTTTTGCCTTCCTGGCATTTTTATTAAGCATTCCAGCTGGCTGCGCATAGGGCTGCGCTAGAGCGTTTTGCGGGCTGTCGTTATTTGATATTTCTGGTGCAGATGGAGTTTGTGTTTCAGTTGGGTTGTTTTGATCATTTTTCATACTAAAACTTTACCATAAGTGTGTATTTTATTCTCTACAAAACAACTCCATCCATGGGATGAGGCAATTTTGATATTATCGAATATCCTAGCAACATGCTGAAAGGTGTTCTGCACCCGGAAACCCTTTTACTTAAGAGGACAGTCCTCTAGATCTCTTTTTTCAGCAAAATATCGGCTCCACCCATATAAGCAGTATTCGTAGAATCATCATTGTGCGACGCATGTTGAAACTTAGGCTGAAGGCTTCTTATGTTCCAGCGAGCTCACTGTGAACAGCATAAATGGCATGGCTACTATCAAAGCAAATCCTGCAGCGATAGCAAAGCTCGTTTGTAAGCCTAAAGCTGCGACTATTACCCCGAATACTACAGGCAGCCATACTCCGTTTACCTGCTCAGCATTAAACAGCACCGACATTAATGTAGCTTTATACCTAGTCTTGTACTTCTTGAATATGTGTTCTTGGTAAATAATTGCCCTATACCTCCAAAAGCTGAAGTTAATGACCATGGCGATAACTGCGATAACAGGGCTTCCAAATGAGTACCCAGCTAACCCTATGAACACGACCAATATGTCGATAGTTGCATATTGTTTAAGTGTCAACTTCTTAAGGTAGTGAACGGAATACCCTAGTATCGCCCCTGCTAGCGAGGTGATGGAGAAATAGAATCCTAGTGTCGCTGGCACAATTCCATAAACTTCAAAAGCTATGCTTTTAAAGTCTGTGAGAGAAGTATACATGGCTGCAAACAGCCCAAATATTACTGCGAACCAGATGAATGACTTGTTGTTCTTTAGCCAGGTGATGTTAATTGGCGGCTGAACATCATACTCTTTGTTGTGGTTTACATCCGACAGGAAATAGCTGATCGTAAATAGTGTTGCAAACTGTGCTATGCCAAATACAAATGGTAGCCTTTCATCAATAGCGTACGTCAACGGTACAAGAGCAAT
>JBLFWT010000049.1:0-3336 GCA_047611885.1 Saccharimonadales bacterium (SeqCode)
CCCGCGGGTGGTTCGCTAATCCCCCGTCGTTTCTAACGACAAAACGGGCGGATTATACTTCTAGTATTCCCTCTCTAATATACAAAAACGATCTTGCCCTTATCGCTCAGATACTGCTCAAAAGTGTCACTATGATGATTTTCATCTACGTGATGGTGCACTGTCCCTGAAACATAGTCAGCGAGTTGTACTAGTGGCTCTTTATTGCTATCAACTGATCTAATTTGCTCTATTTTATGAATGTCATTCTTATGACCCGAACCAAAGCGTTTTATTAAGTGCCTAGATAAGGACCTATTGAACTGCTTTGGACCATTAGTGTCTATGAGAACCACAGGACTGTCCAGATACGGAGTAATCTCCTCAAACAACTTGTCGAAGGCGAACCTGAATAAAGCCATCTTGCTACCTAAGGCTCTGGGATTTTTACGCAGTAACTTCCTCTTATCTATACATACACTGGCATACACAAATTCATAATCATGCATATGTTGCAGGAATCTAGTGTGCTGCTCATGAGAGTTGTGAGTAAAGTGCAGCTCTCGACCTGCTGAATGGGTCTTTCGGTAATCATCTACAGCTAAGCAAGTTGGGCCGCATTTTTTACTATCGGGCACAATCACAGCTGTTACGATAAACCACTTGCTGGAACCTTTCCAGAATTTTCTGCCACTATCGCCTGATTCGTCTATTGCTATTTTCATATTTGTTAACTTGATTGTACCAAAGAATGGCAACAATCCATGCACTAAACTCAACACGCTAGAGCTACATCAAATTCCACGCTTCAGAGCTTGCTTTTTCCCAGTGTTGAGTGTAGAATACCTCTGTTATGGCGGGCGTAGTTCAACGGTTAGAACGCCAGTTTGTGGTACTGGATACGAGGGTTCAACTCCCTTCGCTCGCCCCAATATATGAAAGACCCTCGTGGTCTTTTTTATATTGGGTTGAGTTAAGTAGTTTGAAGCCTCGTATACCAAAAGGATACGAGGGTGAGAAAGTCCTGTGGACTTTCGGAAACGAATCTTCTGATGAAAACTTGTTTTTCAATAACGAAGTTCGGGGGTCGCTGAAAGTGACCAACTCCCTTCGCTCGCCCCAATATATGAAAGACCCTCGTGGTCTTTTTTAGTTACAGCACGTCATCGTCTTGGTTGGTATAATTAATTCATGACAAGAAACAGGATTATCGTAACCATAGTGACTTTACTTTGTATAGTCACTCTATACCTCAGTTTAAACTCAAGCGGAACAGATACTATTGAGTCCATGCAGACAGTACAGCCAAGTTCTATCACTACACCCGTTACAGTTCCTGAAGGCCAAGAAGTAGCCACACTAGCCGGAGGATGTTTCTGGTGTGTTGAGGCGGTGTTTCAGGAGACTGCAGGCGTAGAAGCAGTGATTAGTGGATACGCAGGAGGACAGGAACAGAATCCGACATACGAAGCAGTCTACACAGGTTCGACTGGTCATAAGGAAGCAATCCAAGTGTTCTACAACCCTAGCGAAATTACATTTTCAGAAATACTGGACGTATTCTGGAGGAGTATTGACCCCACTGACGACGGCGGGCAGTTCGTAGACAGAGGCCAGCCATACACGACTGCGGTGTACTATCACGACTCTTCACAGAAGGTATTGGCAGAATCCAGCATAGTAATGCTTGATCAGGCCGAAACTCTAGAAGCGCCAGTAGTTACACCGATTATAGCGTTTACTACCTTCTACCCCGCTGAGGATTACCACCAGGATTACTACATTAAAGCACCGACTAGGTATAAACAGTACGAGGAAAACAGCGGACGAGAAGAATACAGAGAGCAAATCTGGCAAGAGATAATGCAAACAGAAATCTAGCTTGTCTTAACATAAGCTTTTTGCCATAATTAACGTTAATGAGCCAAGAAGAATTAGACATCCTACTAAAAGTTATCGTTGCTGTATCGATGGGCGGTATCATCGGTATAGAACGTGAGCTAGCAAAAAAGCCTGCTGGCATACGCACACATATGTTCGTAACTGGTGCAGCTGCGTTAGTAATGTCCCTCAGCACACTGGTAATCAACGAATTTGCAGAAAATTTTGGGAACGTACAATCAGACCCGGTTCGTGTAATCGAAGCGATCATCGTTGGTATATCATTCATCGGCGCTGGTACAGTCCTTAAGAGCGAGAAAGACCATAACGTCTATTACCTAACCACCGCGGCATCGATCCTGTTTGCGTCGGCAATCGGTATTACTGTAGGGTTAGAAAGATACATGCTAGCACTTGGCCTGACTATACTAGTAGTAACTATAAACGCAGCCGTAGGAAACCTAGAGCAAAAATATCTAGGAAAAGGCAAAAAACACACAGACAACGTCCACCCCGGCAACTAACGTACAATCCTTATTGTGCGACATCATTTCACTGCACATCGTGTATATTCTCACTTCAATCTGATAAACTTACATTATGATTAGCCAAGAACATCTTGACAGCTTTATAGAGCATGTAAAACAAGAAGCTATAAAGCCAGACTTTATACATCATCAATGGTTCATAGAGTTTCATCTTGAGATTGTAGAGCAAATTGCACTCGAAGCCTGCGACATTTACACAGAAGCTGATAAAGACTTCGTTCGCTTACTGTGCTGGCTACATGACTATGGGAAGATATTAGACTTTGACAATCAATACGACCTAACAATCACTGAGGGCGAGAAGAAACTAAAGGAGATTGGTTTTAGCGATGAAGTAACTATGCGTGCTATTGAATCAATAAAGACAATAGATGCAAAGGTGTTTGAAGATATAAAGGTCGCCCCTATTGAAGTGCAGGTTGTATCTTCAGCAGATGCTGCGTCGCACCATGTAGGACCATTCTTTACTTTATGGTGGTACGAGAACCCTGATAGAACTGTAAAGCAGTTGATGGAAGACAACATGAAGAAGTCTGACAAGGATTGGGACAGAAAAATGGTTCTACCTGAAGTAAGAGAGGCATTTGAGAGTAAACGAAAGGCTCTTGAAGAGATGTCTGGCAAACTACCTGACCACTACCTATAGCATCAAGCCTATAATCAGTTTCTTCTTACCGTTGACTATCTTCCTGATAGAATCAAGCAAATGTAACGATTCTTCATAGTTATTGATAGTATATTTAAACAGTTCGAGGTGCATATGTTGAACTCGGGCCTTTCGAGAGCTAGGAAATGATGCGTTCTATTATGTTTCCTACTGAATAGGATATTACTGCTGCAGCAAGTCCTAGGCCAAGTGACTCCAGGATAGACTTTGCAGCGTCAATTTTGGTAATGACCGCACGCAGATAACCAATCCCGGCAAATG
>JBLFWT010000050.1:0-3098 GCA_047611885.1 Saccharimonadales bacterium (SeqCode)
TAGCAGTATAAATAGTGCTTTACGGGATTTCTCTGTGAACCCAAATAGCTCATGGGCATCTTCTTTGATCTGTTCGGCAATATATAGAGTTGCCTCTCCGCCTCCAGTGATGTTGGATTGATCGTCATTACATATCAATACGCTATAGCCAACGCCGCCGCAGTCAACTATAACTCCTGTCTCATCTTGGTCTACTATTTTACCTCTTAATTGCGCTATCATTCCCCAATTATCCCACACTCATCACTTGCTAGAGGCCAGGCCTCTAGCATATAATGATGTCATGCCTACAAAGAATTCACGGAAGCAATATGTAGCTGAAGAGTACTATCACGTTTATAGCCGTGGCATAAATAAAGAGAAGATTTTCAAGGAAGACGCTGACTACGCATTCTTTTTGTCGCTTTTTAAAAGATATCTAGCTTCAGAAAATTCGATCAGTAGTTCACGGGTACCCTATCCTAACTTCCGCGACACTGTTAAGCTTAATGCGTATTGTCTAATGCCCAATCACATCCACCTGCTACTTTATCTAATCGATGAAGAGGGTATTAAAAAACTAATGCAATCGGTAATGACAAGCTATAGCATGTACTTCAATCAAAAATACGGACATTTTGGACCTGTATTCCAAAGCAGATACTTGGCAACTAATATCGATAAGCAAAACTATCTGGAGCATATATCAAGGTACATTCATCTGAATCCAAAAAACTTCAAAGACTATCCTTATTCCAGTTTGCAATACTATCTTAATGTGAAATCAGCCGACTGGCTAGAGCCTAACCCAATACTGGAACTTTTCAATAATGATGCTGATGAATATTTACGGTTCGTGAGTGATTACGAAGATCACAAGGCAATGCTTGACGAACTTAAATACGACCTTGCTGATTGCTAGAGGCCAGGCCTCTAGCAATCAGTTGCTGGTGTGTGTCCATTGATCACGTAGCTAATACCTCTGGGTTTTGGTAATAATCGTGTCACTTTAACTGCAATGTAGCCATATGGGTCAGTGCACATGCTAATGCATCTGCAGCATCATCAGGTTTGGGGATCTTGCTTAGGCCTAGCTGTACCTTTACCATTTCCTGCATTTGTTTTTTGTCTGCACGGCCATAACCGGTCATTGCCATCTTGATCTGTAGCGGGGTGTATTCATATATCGGGATATTCCTCTGTGCCAGACAGAGTAGTATTACTCCCCTAGCCTGCGACACAGTCATCGCAGTCGTTACGTTCTGAGCAAAGAACAGGCTCTCAACTGCTGCCTCATCGGGCTTCATCTCATCAAGAAGCTCAACCATTCCGTCATACAATTCAACCAGTCGATCTTCTGTCTTGTCGCCAATAGTAGTACGGATAACTCCACCGTCAATCATCGTAGGTTTTTTGGACTTGTCTACGTTGACTAGCCCAAAGCCTATAATCCCGCTACCCGGATCAATCCCTAGTATCTTCATTACAGGTTTTTGTATCCTTTAGTGGTCAACCACTCTTCCATGTCTGAATAGGACTTTCCGACCAGTACACCAGCGCTAATCTCTTTGTCTTGTGTCGCATCATATAGACAGTATTTTGGAGCACTAAACGCATCCCTATCCGTAACACTGGGAAACTCAAAGTCAATCAACACCAAGCCCTTTAATCGCCCACCGAACACATCGACCTCTGCTGATCTACCTTCTATATCTACCTTATATCTCTTCTTCTCTATAACGAGCTCGCTACAAGGAGCCAGGATGTTGTATTCGTCCTCGGTTATCTCGATGTTCGTTTCTTCGTGAAGGGAATGATCGGTCGGACTAAGTTTCAGCTTTTTTGTAAGTTCGAAATAGTTATCTCTTTTTCTTAGTCTTAGTATCCATAAACCATTACTTCTGTTTACGTATACGTCCTTTAGAATTTGCGGCTTACCGCCAGAAATTTCTGGCGGTAAATCGCTCGCAAGAAACGTCAGCTCAACTTCTAGTTCTGTGCTCATGCTAAATTTGTGTATGTATTCACTACATCATCTAGCTCATCGAATGCGTCTAGCAGTGCTACGGCTTTTTCTTGTTTTTCTTCTTCTAGCTCTACCAAAGTGTTTGGCTCGTAGGATAGCTCAGCATCTGTAACGACTAGTCCGGCCTCCTTCAAAGCGTCTCTGACCTTAGCTAAGTCCTTAGAGTCTGTTATCACCCGCATCTCGCCATCTTCCTCTGTAGCGTCTTCAGCGCCAGCATCCAGTATAGCCAGTAGAGCGTCTTCACCTGTTGCATTAACTGTAATGATTCCTTTTCGGTCAAATAGATACGCAACGGCGCCCTTTTCAGCAACGTTACCGCCTCGTTTAGCAAAAACTGTACGAACTTCAGGGTATGTTCTGTTTATATTGTCTGTAGCGCACTCAACCAGCACAGCAACACCGCCAGGTCCGTAACCTTCGTATAATATTTCTTGTAGCTGTGCGGCACTTTTGTCGGTAACACGTGCTATCGATCGCTCGATATTGGTGTTGGGCATGTTTGCTGCCTTAGCCTTTTCAATAGCTAGTGCAAGCGGTGGGTTCATCGAGGGATCAGCTCCACTGCGTGCAGCTAAAGCTATCTGATTCCCAATGCGCGTAAACGCAGCTCCACGCTTAGCGTCTTCTACTGCCTTGCCTCGTTTGATCTTCGACCATTTATTGTGTCCAGCCATATACCTAGTCTACAGTTTTAGGCTGATAGTTTCCAGTGATTGGTAGCTATAGCAAGAGGCTGTTGACTTTTTGCTGTTTATTTAGTACAATTACCCCTGTTATTAAAATATCCCGCCAGTGCGGGACCATAGCTCAGCTGGTTAGAGCACCTGCCTTTTAAGCAGGGTGTCCTGGGTTCGAGTCCCAGTGGTCCCTCCAAATTAAGTAGCCCCGTAAGGGGCTTTTTAATTTGGAAGCATGCGACAGGACTCGAAACCAGATGAGATTCGCTGGTTTAGTGTTTAGATTTGCGTTTATGCTGGCTGGTTAACGCTGCAACTAGGCTGAGCGAGAAACCTGCTGCAATAATCAAAGCTCTGTAGTCATTTACTAGCCTCCAGCTCTCCTGATTTGTGCCTTCAATGAGCCAAGATAC
>JBLFWT010000051.1:0-3026 GCA_047611885.1 Saccharimonadales bacterium (SeqCode)
AGTAGTTAGTTGCTCTTTAGTCTCGTTAACGAGCTTTTTAGGTGCTTGCTTGACGTATGCAGCGTTGCCAAGGCGTTTTTTATAGCCTTCTCGCTTATTCTTAGCCTCTTCAAGCTTCTTTTCCAGCTGAGTTGCGTAATTCTCCATCGTCTCTCGGTCTACGTCTAGCCAGCAGTTGTAAGGCGTCGTTGTTAGGTGTAGCCCCTTCCCGTCTTCTACTTCCAGAACTTCATTGATGCCACTAAGCCCCGCTATCAATGCAGCATGTTCTTTTAGGAATGGAACATCAGTGAAGTACAAAGTCGTCTTTTTTAGTCGTAGTGCCGATACGATAGTTCGTGTTTCGGTCACAATAGTCCGGATTTCCTCAAATTCAGCGACCTTTTTCGCGTCTGCACTATGCACTTCAGGCCACGGTTCAGATATCAGTAATGAGTCGCCTGTCCAGTCAAGTGTTTGCCATATCGTCTCTGTTACGAATGGTGCAAAAGGGTGTGCTAATTTTAGAACGCAGTCTAGGCTAAACCGCAGTAGTCCAGGATTAATCTCCTTTTTGCTAGCTTCTATGTACCAGTCTGCAAAATCGTCCCATATAAAGTGATACATTGCTTCGTGAGCCTCACTCAATCGATAATTGTCCATGTGAGTGGATACGAGTTTTATAGTATGTTGTAATTTACTCAACATCCAATGATCTGCTGATGTTGTAGGTTTCTGTTCGGACTTGCCTGGTTTATCTTCTAGAATTCCTTCTACAAATCTAGCTACGTTCCATATCTTGTTAGCAAAGTTCCTTCCAGCTACGATCTTGGCTGGTGAATACGCCGCGCTATCCCCTGCACTTCTGCCGGCGATCATGCCCATTCTTAATGCATCAGACCCAAATTCTTGGATTACGCCGTGCGGGTTTATTACGTTCCCTAGGCTCTTGCTCATCTTGCGGCCGTCTTCAGATCTGACCATTCCATGTAAGTACACTTCCTTGAACGGAATGTCACCTGTGACGTAAAGACCCAAGCAAACCATCCTGGAAACCCAAGGGTAGAGTATGTCGGTTCCTGGCTCCATAAGTGAGGTAGGGTAGAATCGCTTATAATCATCATCTTTAGGGAATCCTAAAGTGGCAAATGGCCACTGTCCACTCGAGAACCAGGTGTCGAAAACATCTGGGTCACGGCGGTACTTTTTACCGTCTCTTTCTATAGTTTCTTCAGCTACATTAGTATCGAATATCCAATCATCTGGATCTTCTTCGTTTTGGAAAGCAGGTATCGGAATCCCCCATGCTATTTGCCGGCTAATGTTCCAGTCCCGAACGTTCTCCAGGTAGTTGATTAGCTGAGATCTCTTAGATTCAGGATGGAACTCAATCTTCTTGTTCTTCAGTGCCTTTATAGCCGGTTCCGCCAGTTTATCCATCTTAACAAACCACTGGTCTAGCAACATCGGCTCTATAACTGTGCCGCATTTATAACATGTCCCTACCCTGTTTTGGTAGTTCTTATCCACTTTCTGTAGCAGATCCTTGGCTTTCAGCTCTTTCACTACGGCAGCTCGGGCATCTTTTACCGTCATGCCCTCGAACTTACCGGCTTTTTCATTCATTGTGCCGTCATAGTTAATCACTTTGACCGCTGGTAGATCGTGTCTCTGGGCTATTTCCCAGTCATTTATGTCGTGCGCAGGAGTGATTTTTACTGCTCCTGTACCGAATTTTGGGTCTACGTAATCATCTGCAATGACTTTTAGCTCAAACGGACCATCCAAGCCTTCTACCTCTATAGTTTTGCCAACGTACTTCTTGTACCGTTCGTCATCTGGGTGTACTGCCACAGCTGTATCACCGAACTTCGTCTCAGGCCTAGTAGTGGCTAGCGTAAATGGACCGTACTTTAGGTAGTACAGCGGAGTAGTCTGGTCCTCATGGGACACCTCTATATCAGCGAATCCTGTGCGGTGCTCAGTACAGTAGTTTACTAGTCTTTCACCCCTGTAAATCAGGCCGTCATCCCATAGTTTCTGGAAGGTGTTATATGCTGTATTCACTACCTTATCGTCTAGGGTAAATACGAATCTAGACCAGTCACAGCTAACACCAAATGACCGTAGCTGGGATTCGAAAGTACCTTTGTTCTCCTGTACATAGTCCCAGATTCTGTCGTATAGCTCTTCTCTGCTCAAATCAAATCGGCTTTTACCTTCTTTGGCTAAGTGTTTTTCGTATACAACCTGTGTTTCAAAGCCTGCATGGTCTGCACCAGGTAGCAGTAGAACGCTTTTACCCTGGGCTCTCTGGTAGCGACTGACTACATCCATGATTGAGTAGTTAAGCGAGTGTCCTATGTGTAGCGGTGCATTGGCGTTCGGAGGGGGCATTAACAGAGTATATGGCTCGCCCTTTTTACTAGGCTGGAAGGCATCGCTTCCCTCCCATAGCTCGTATATGTCAGATTCATAGTCCTGGGGGTTGTATGCCTTGCTAAGTTTCATAATTCTCTCTTGTATTTACTCTTTGAATTACAGTATAACACCCCCTGTTAGGAGTACTAGTATTTAGTATATCGAATAGTATGAGCCCCTGGAACAAGGTGGTTTCCTCTCTTTTCACGTGAAAATGAGCAATTAATATCAACGGTAGATGCGCCCATCCCCTGTTATTACGTGCCCATTTGATACTTTCACAACAAAAATATCGATAATCGCGACCACTATACAAGTGTTCGCTTTTTGTTCGTATGTACTAAATCAGCAGTGTACTGGTTTGTTACTTAAACTCTTTTTGTTTTCATAAGCATTATAACAGAGATCTGCTTGTCGTAACAGGGTAGGGGGTTACATGCTCAAACTGGGTTCAATAGAAAGTGAGTAGGGGTCTGCAGTAGGTTGATTATTCATTGCTTTGAAGCAGCCTAGGGCTGCGATCATTGCACCGTTGTCTGTGCAGAGCTTCATATCAGGGTATTCGATATTTATAGGTATTCGGTCTGACATCTGCTTGCGTAGCTCGCTATTTGCAGCAACTCCAC